>DGTJ01000121.1:0-3448 GCA_002393725.1 Prevotella sp. UBA4339
AGGAGGGGACGGCTTTCATTACAGAAATCGATGATCGTCGTAACTATATCATCCGCAAGTCGCAGAACCTCTCCAAGCAGAGCCATATCATTGCAGCAAATGTCGATCAGGCCCTGCTGGTGGTGACTGTGAACCGCCCTCTTACCTCTACAACCTTCATTGACCGTTTCCTGGCATCTGCTGAGGCATATCGTGTGCCAGTGGTTCTTATATTTAATAAGACTGACCTCCTCGATGCCGATGAGACCAGATACCAGAACGGAGTTATTCACCTGTATGAGACCGTTGGCTACGAGTGTCGTGCCATCTCTGCAGAGACAGGGGAGGGGGTTGACGAGCTCCTTCCTATGCTCGAAGGGAAGATCACGCTACTCAGTGGCAATAGTGGGGTGGGCAAGTCAACACTTATTAACCGTCTTGTACCTGGAGCTGACCTGCGCACCTCTGAGATATCCGATGCCCATAATACAGGGCAGCACACTACTACCTTCAGTGAGATGATACCAATAGAAAAGGGATATCTCATCGATACCCCTGGAATTAAAGGCTTTGGCACCTTTGATATGGAACCGGAAGAACTGACCAGCTATTTTAAGGAAATCTTCACTTTCTCGAAAGACTGCCGTTTCTCTAACTGCACTCACACCCACGAGCCGGGATGTGCCGTTCTCAAGGCTCTCGAGGACCATTTTATTGCTCAAAGCCGTTACCAGTCGTACCTTAGCATGCTTGATGATAAGGACGATGGTAAATATCGCGAAGCTTTCTGAACTTACTACTTGTTCTCTGCGTCGATGGCCTTGATCTTCTCGCGAACGAGGTTCATCTCATCCTTCAGCTTTTGAACCTTGCGGTTCATCTCGTCGATGAGGCTGTTGCCCTTCTTCGATGATGCATTGAGGAATCCGAGATTGTTCTCGTAGGTCTGTACCTCCTGCTTGATGGCCTCATACTGGCGGAACAGGCGTGCGCGCTCATTGTCAAGAGCATTCTCACCGCGTTCTGCCACCTGCTTGAGGTTCTGCTTGAAGTTGTTAAGGCGCTTCTTAGCTACACTGATGTTCAGGTCTTTATATAGCTTGTCAAGTACTGCATGATACTCTTCGTAGAGCTTGTCCTTCTCCTTGAATGGCACATGGCCGATGCCCTGATACTCCTCTACGAGTGCCTGCACCTTCTCCTGGAGATCGTCTCCTGTCTCCTCAGCTACAGCCTTGAGCTTTTCTATCACGCTGCGTTTCTTCTCGAGGTTCTCACGCTCTTCGCCTCGCTGTCCTGCTCCTGCTGCGTTGCGGGCCTCAAAGAACTTGTTGCAGGCTCCGAGGAATTCCTCCCATAGCTGGTCGCCAAGTTTCTTTGGAACCATACCGATGGTCTTCCACTCTTTCTGAAGTGCTATGAGCTTGTCGCTTGTCGACTTCCAGTCTGTGCTGTCCTGCAGCTCCTTTGCTTTCTCGATGAGGGCACGCTTCTTGTCTGCATTCTCCTTGAATGCGCTCTTCAGTCCTTTGAAGTACTCTGCCTTGCGCCCGAAGAAGTCATCGCATGCTGCACGGAAACGCTCAAAGATCTTCACATTCATCTTCTGCGGGGCAAAGCCGATGGTCTTCCACTCTGCCTGTATGTCGATGATCTCCTTGGTATGCTTCTCCCAGTCGCCGGAGCCTTTGTTCTCCATTGCGGCGATAGCCTCTACCTTCTCACAGAGCTCTGTCTTCCGGGCGAGGTTCTCTTCTTCCTTCGAACGGATTCCCTCGAAGTGCTGCTGGTGGCGCTTGTTGATGACTGTTGATGCAGCCTTGAAGCGGTTCCAGATTTCTTCGCGCTGCTCCTTTGCCACAGGACCGATCTCACGATACTCTGCATGTAGCTTCTGCAACTGGTGGAAGGCGCTGATGATATCTGTCTCGTCTGCCAGCCTTTCTGCGGCCTCGCAGAGCTTCGTCTTCAACTCAAGGTTCTTCTTGAAGTCGTATTCACGAGCCTCGTTGTTGAGCTTCAGCAGGTCGTAGAACTGCTCTACGTATAGCTGGTAGTTGCGCCAGAGCTCGCTGGCCTTCTCGGCAGGCACGTTCTTTATCTCGCGCCACTCTGCCTGCAGGGCCTTGAACTCCTGGTATGACTTGTTGGCCTCCTCGGGAGAGGTGATCATAGTCTTTATCTTTTCGATGATGGCCAGTTTCTTCTCGAGGTTAGCCTGCTTCTCTGCCTCCTGCTCCTTGAAGAGCTGTGCACGCTTCTCCTTTATGATGCCCATCTCTGCCTTGAAGACTTCTTCGTCCTCGTCACGGGTGATCTGGTATGCCTCAGGGTCGCCGCCTCCGTCAATGTATGCTTTGAGGGCTGCCTCACGCTCTGCGATGTGGATCTTGTAGAAGACGGTCTTCAGATAGTCTATCTCGTCTTTCTGGGGGGTCTCATCACCGTGGGCAATCTCCTTGATGCGGTCGAGCACTTCCTTCTTTGTCTCGTAGACTTTCTGGGGATGCTCCACTGCTTCGGGGGTTGCCTCTTCCGGCTGAGCTGCTGGCTCAGCAGCTTCTGGGGTTACAACTTCAGGTGCTTCAGCTGCCTGGATAACTTCTTCTTTTACTTCCTGCTCGAGGATGTTGTCTTGAGAGTCCATCATTTAACTTCTTTAGTTACTGACTTTATTATTATCACACAATATGGGGCAAAGTTAGGCAGAATTTTCGAGAATGCCTAATAATTAACATTATTTAATTCTCAAACAAGGCGTTTATGCTTGAAGAACCACCAGCAGAGACCCGACACGGTGATTGAGATGATTATTGCCATCACAAATCCCCAGGGACTATTCTCCATGCCGTTGATGAGGTTCATTCCGAACATGGATGTCACAAGTGTCGGTATCATCATTATGATGGTCACGGATGTAAGTGTACGCATCACGGTGTTCATGTTGTTGTTGATGATACTCTGGTAGGTGTCCATCGTCGACTCAAGGATGTTGGAGTAGATCAGGGTGGTTTCGCGGGCCTGCGTCATCTCGATGTTTACGTCTTCGATAAGGTCTGCATCCAGCTCGTCAATCTGGAGCTTGAACTTCAGTTTGGAGAGCAGTGTCTCGTTGCCTCGGATTGATGTCTGGAAGTATGTCAGAGAGTCTTGCAGACGTGACAGACCGATAAGGCTCTCGTTGTTAACCTCCTTGTCGAGGTTGCGCTTGGCCTTGTCTACGAGCATGGAGATCTGCTTCAGGCGCTTCAGATACCATACTGCGCTGCTCAGGAAGAGACGGAAGATCATGTCCACATGGTCGGTGAAGCCCTCGCCTCGTTTTTGCTGGAACGACAGGAAGTCTATCATCATATTTGTCTCGTAGTAGCATACGGTGATGGTGACGTCGCGCTTGTGGATGATTCCCAAGGGCACGGTGGTGTATGGGGTCCTTGAGCGTATCTCCTTGACGTAGGGTATGCGCAGG
>DGTJ01000121.1:3554-4340 GCA_002393725.1 Prevotella sp. UBA4339
CGGTATCGCTGATGTCCGACATGAAGTAGTCGGGGATGTTGAACTTCTCTTCGAGTTCGTGCTGGTCTTCTTCGGTGGGGCAGGTCACCTGTATCCAGCAGTTGGGCTGCCACTCTGTGAGTTGGCTCAGTCCGCCTTGGGTGTTCCAGAATGTCTTCATCTTGCTAATCCTTGTTTAAAGCATGATTTACAATGCAATGATGCATAATTGAAGCGGCAAAGGGATTAGCTGCTTTGCTCGCTATCCCCCGCCATTACAAATTGTAATTTTCCGCCGGGTAATCGTCCATAATTTTGTTACTAATTTGGTTTATCGGGTGCAAAGATACATATTTTTTTCGAAAACAATGGCTTTTATGAAAGAAATATGAAAGATTTGCGCAAGATTTATGAGAGAAATTTGAATAATGTGAATAATTTATTCAGAAATAAAAATAATAGAATTATAGAAATTCTCCCAAGAGTTATTCTGGAATAATATTATTTATATATATTTCTGGCCATAATTATTCACATTATTCAAATTTCTTTCATACTCATCCGCTGCTTGCGGCTATTATTACTTCTCAGGGATATCCTCAAGTGCTTTCTTCAGCAGTTGCCAGAACGGTTCTACTGTGGCGATGAGTGCACGCTCGGTAGTGGTGTGCGGTGACTTCATCGTCGGACCGAGTGACACTACGTCGAGGTGAGGATACTTGCCGAGGATGATAGAGCACTCCAGTCCTGCATGGTCTACCTGTATGATACCGTCAGCATTGAAGAGTTCCTTGTATTCCTTCAGCA
>DGTJ01000121.1:4513-10870 GCA_002393725.1 Prevotella sp. UBA4339
AGTCCTTCATGTCCTCGCGACTTGAACGGGCCAGGATCTTCAGTGATGCCTTGCCTTCACCGATATTGATGATGGCGAGGTTGCTTGATGTCTCGACCACGCTAGGGTAGGAGGGGATCATGCGTATCACACCGTCGTGACAACCGTAGATGGCATTGATGAGGTTGTCCTGAATCTCTACGGGCACCTCTGTCTTAGGAGTCTCCACGTCCTCACAGGTTACCTCTATGCCGCTCTCGATACCTTTGTACTCGTCGGTGAAGTCCTCCTGCCAGTCCTGAGCCAGTTCCTTCAGCATCCCGACATTCTCCTTGGGGAGTGTGAGCACGGCCTCTGCCTTGAATGGGATGGCGTTGCGCATGTTACCTCCCTGCCAGCATGCCAGACGGGCCTCGCACTCTTCGATGGCCTCGCGAACGATACGCACCAGGAATTTGTTGGCATTGCCTCGTCCCTCATGTATCTCCAGTCCGGAGTGACCGCCTCGCAAGCCTTTTACCGTCACCTTCACGGCTGCATCTTCAGGGTCGGTATCAGCCTCTTTATAGTCGAGGGTGGCGGTGATGTCGATACCTCCGGCAGAACCGATGACGAACTTGCCCCAGTGTTCTGAGTCGAGGTTCAGCAGGATGTCTCCGTTGAGTTCACCCTCGGGCAGTGCGTTGGCACCAAACATTCCCGTCTCTTCATCTGCTGTGATGAGTGCTTCTATAGGGCCGTGCTTCAGGCTCTTGTCCTCCATGATAGCCATGATGGCAGCAACACCCAGACCGTTGTCAGCTCCAAGGGTAGTGCCTTTGGCCTTCACCCACTCACCGTCAATCCAGGGCTCGATGGGGTCAGTCTCGAAGTTGTGAGTACTCTCGGGAGTCTTCTGTGGCACCATGTCCATGTGTGCCTGGAGGATGACTCCCTTTTTCTTTTCCATTCCCGGATATGCAGGCTTACGCATCACGATATTGTCTGCCGGGTCCTTGAAGGCCTCCACGCCAGCCTCCTTTGCGAAGTCGAGCAGGAACTGTTGTACTTTCTCCAGATGTCCTGACGGACGTGGGACTTGTGTCAGTGCATAGAAGTTCTTCCAGATGCACGTCGGGTTCAGATTCTTAATTTCACTCATAGTTTTTTTTGTTTTTTAGAGGAAGGAGGAAGGAGTAAGGAGGAAGGAGAATACAACCTCTGCACTCCTATGCTCGCAGCCTATGGGTTTATAATTAATTTTTTTGATAGATAGTTCTTTAAGCCAGACATTACTTTCGCCAGATGCTCTGCTTTTGTCTCTGCTTCTTCAAGTTCTGTGTCAGAGATATATCCTAATGACTGTGAAATGTCCAATTGGCAAGAGACTTCAGCGAGAGAACCGAATGCAATTTCTAGGAAATGGATTCTTTCCTTCACAGACATCCTCGCCATGCCCTCTGCAATATTAGAAGGAATAGAGACTGCCGCTCTTCTTATCTGGTCGCATAATGCATAATTCTCATATTGAGGATAATTCCTCAACAGCGAATACACATATATCACGTATTCTTTTGCTATATGGTAAGCCTCAACTTTCTTAAAGAAAAAATCGTTCATCTTAAATCCCTCTAATTATTTCTTCATTATCAACATAATTCTCCATTAGCAGAAGTATTCTCTTTCCTCCTTCCTCCTTCCTCCTTCCTCGAAAACTTCGAGAATCCCAACCCCATCCACGCATAAACTCCCAGCGCAATGACAAGCATCGTCTGCACAGTATGCACGATGAGCACGAACCATAGTGCCTGCTCGTCAGCGACACCATACAGTATGAGCATCGTCTTGATGGCGAAGTGCCACGGACCGGCACCGTTGGGGGTAGGCACGATGACTGCGAAGTTTGCCACCACGAAGGATACAAGCCCACAACCGATTCCAAGCTCTGAGGTGAAGTCGAAACAGAAGAATGTAAGGTAGTAGTGCAGGAAATACATCACCCATATTCCCACGGAGAAGAACAGATACAGAGGCAGGTTCTTTATGCCTTTCAGCGACATCACTCCCTCCCAGATGCCGCTAAGGGTCATCTTCACCTTATTATATATAGATAGATTCTTAAGCAACAGGTGCAGAAGTATCAGTACTGCAGAGGCGCATATTGCGGTCACTATCCATCCCGTAAACGAGAAACTCTCCAGTATGCGGTCCAGCGACGTACCTGTCTTCTGGAAAAATGTGCCGAACACGCTTATCTCTATCAACAGTATGATACCTGAGTATAACATCACTATCAGCGTATCAACGGCTCGTTCCGTCACTACCGTTCCCAGTGCCTTACTGAATGAAATCCCCTCATACCGTTTCAGCACCGCACACCTCGAAAACTCTCCTATCCTCGGTATCACCAGACTGGCTGCATAGCTCAGAAACACCGCATATATACAAATCGAAGAACGGATATGCCTGATAGGAGTATCTGAAGATTGGATTGTACGGCTTGGAGTATCCTCCTTCCTCCTTCCTCCTTCCACATTCCACATTTCTCCTTCCACATTTCTCCTTCCACCTTCCACATTTCTCCTTCCACCTTCCACATTCCACCTTCCACCTTCCACCTTCCTCGCATCTTCCACCATCGGCTCCAGCGTCTGCTTCCACCTCCATCCCCTAAACATCTGAGCCAGTATGCCAAAAGGAAACGACAGAAGCATCCATGTCCAGTTCATCTCTTCCGTAAGCACATGTTTTATCGTAGAGATGTCCTCACCACGATACATCCACCACAGAATCGCACCTCCCAAGATGAAGGGAAAGAGTATCTTGGCAATGTTTGATAATATGCTTTTCGGTTCCATAGGTGCAAAGGTAGTCATTTTGCGCGAAAAACGACTACCTTTAACTCCATTTAACAACCACGGCATATAGAGGAGGTTTGTCTTTTTGAGTTTATTTGTGATGAATATTTGGATGGTAAGTGAATTTTTCGTAACTTTGCAAACAAAACAGATTGCGCCATAATGAAACAAGTACGACCGAAGAAGAATCTGGGTCAGCATTTTCTTACTGACCTTAATATTGCAAAGAGGATTGCTGACACAGTAGATGAGCCTTACAGTGATCTTCCCGTATTGGAGGTAGGTCCAGGCATGGGTGTGATGACTCAGTTCCTGGTGGAAAAGCCCCGTCCACTGAAAGTGGTAGAGATCGACCGCGAGAGCGTTGAGTATCTGAAGGAGCGCTTCTCCTGGACAGTGCAGGATTATCACCAAGGTAATCTCCTTCCTCCTTCCTCCTTCCTCCTTCCTCCATCTTCCAACATCCTCTCCGGTGACTTCCTCAAAATGGACCTCCATACCGTCTTCGACGGGCAGCCCTTCGTGCTTACCGGCAACTACCCCTATGACATCTCGTCGCAGATATTCTTCAAGATGCTCGACAACAAGGACCTTATCCCTTGTTGCACAGGTATGATTCAGCATGAGGTGGCGGTGCGCATGGCATCGCAGCCCGGCAACAAGCAGTATGGCATCCTGTCGGTACTCATACAGGCATGGTACAATGTGGAATATCTCTTCACCGTAGAACCGTCGGTCTTCAACCCGCCACCAAAGGTGCAGAGCGCTGTCATACGCATGACGCGTAACGAGGTGACCGACCTGGGATGCGACGAACAGCTCTTCAAACGTATCGTGAAGGCTACGTTCAACCAGCGGCGTAAGATGCTGAGAGTGTCACTAAGACAGATATTCGATGCTGCTCACCCGGCACCTCCGTCGTTCTTCGACGACGAGATGATGACGCGGCGACCAGAACAACTGTCGATACCCGAATTTGTAGAACTTACTAATAAGGTATCAAAAAGTTTGTGAAAAGTTTGGCTGTCTCGCGAAAACTTCATATATTTGCAGAAAATATTCGCTGGCCTTCAAATGAAGTATGTGTCTCTGCCCGGAATCTTTGCCGATTCTCCTTCGAATGAGGGAGGACGCAGTCTCGCATTCTATCTGGCAATGGAGGAGTATCTGGCTCGTAACAGCAGCGAGCCGGATTTGTTTTTTATGTGGCAGGTGGAGCCAAGCGTGATCTTCGGGCGCAACCAGGTGGCGGTGAATGAGGTGAACCTCGACTACTGCAGGGAGCATTCTATAAAGGTGTACCGACGTAAGAGTGGGGGAGGATGCGTGTATGCGGATGAAGACAACCTGATGCTGTCGTTCGTGACATCAGAACAGAACGTGGGCTTCGCATTCAACAGGTTCGTCAATATGGTGCTGCTCGTGCTGCGCAGACTGGGCATCGGAGCCACTGGCACCTCTCATAACGACATCATGATTGGCGACAGGAAGGTGTGCGGCACTGCATGCTACCACCTGGCAGAGAAGAGCATCGTGCACAGTACGATGCTATACGACACAAACATGGACCACATGCTCAATGCCATCACTCCCGCCAGGGAGAAACTGCAGAAAAAGGGCATCGAGAGTGTGCGCCAGCGGATAACGCTGTTGAAGGACTATACCCCGAAGTCACTCGATGAGGTAAGGTCCGTCATCAGGGATACGCTCTGTGAAGGCGAGCTGACACTCACTGAGACCGATGTGAGAGGCATAGAAGCTCTGGAACAGACTTATCTGAAAGAGGAATTTATTAACTTAATTCAACAATAATCTATGGCAATAAAACAAGAACAGGAAAAGAAAGTAAAGTGGACCTGCCTGCATGACAAGCATGTCGCTTTGGGTGCTACGATGGTGGAATTTGGCGGATTCGACATGCCGCTGCTCTATCAGTATGCGGGAATCGCTCCTGAGCACATGGCAGTGCGCGAGAAGGTGGGACTCTTCGACGTCAGCCACATGGGCGAGGTAACGGTGAAGGGTAAGGATGCTGAGCGCTACGTGCAGCATATCTTCACCAACGATATTGCCGGGGCTCCCGTGGGAAAGATATATTATGGCATGATGTGCTACGAGAACGGTGGCACTGTCGATGACCTGCTGGTGTACAAAATGGGAGACAATGACTTCTTCCTCGTCATCAACGCTGCCAATATCGACAAGGACTGGGCCTGGATGCAGCAGAATGCAGAGGGCTTCGACATCGACCTGCAGAACCGCTCTGACTACTATGGTCAGATAGCCGTTCAGGGTCCTGAGTCAGAGCACATCGTAGAGACGGTCCTCGGCATCCCCTGCCAGGACCTCCTCTTCTACACCTGCAAGACCTTCTCTGCAGAATCCGGTAATCTCCTTCCTCCATCCTCCTTCCTCCTTCCTCCAATTATCTCCCGCACCGGCTACACCGGTGAAGACGGTTTCGAGATCTATGCCTCTCACGACTATATCCGTGAGTGCTGGGACAAGCTGATAGCTGCCGGTGTGCAGGCTTGTGGACTGGGCTGTCGTGACACTCTGCGCTTCGAGGTGGGACTGCCTCTCTATGGCGATGAACTGTCGGAAGAGATCACTCCTATAATGGCTGGTCTCGGGATGTTCGTGAAACTGAATAAGACGGAGTTTATAGGCAAGGAAGCTCTCGCAAGGCAGAAGGCTGAGGGACCGGCAAAGAAACTCGTAGGAATAGAACTCGCTGACAAGGCTATCCCGCGTCACGGCTATCAGGTCCTTTCACATGAAGGTGAGGTCATCGGAGAGGTGACCACGGGCTATCGCACCATCTCTACTGACAAGAGTGTATGCATGGCTCTCATCGATGCATCTTATGCCAAGATCGACACTGAGGTGCAGGTCCAGATACGTAAGAAGGTGTTCCCCGGAAAGGTGGTGAAGAAGCAGTTCTATAATAAGAGTTATAAGAAATAAAAAAAGGTATAATATATAAATAATAGTAATAATATGGCAAAGGTAATTGAAGGACTCTACTACTCAGAGTCACACGAGTTCGTAAGAGTAGAAGGTGATTATGGTTTCGTTGGTATCACAGACTATGCTCAGAATGCACTGGGCACAGTGGTCTATGTAGACATGCCTGATGTCGACGATGAAGTCGAGGCTGGTGAGGAGTTTGGTGCCGTTGAGAGCACGAAGGCTGCTTCCGACCTTATCTCACCCGTCAGCGGTAAGGTGGTTGAGGTGAACGAGGCTCTCGATGATACTCCTGAACTCATCAACCAGGATGCTTTCGCTAACTGGATCATCAAGGTGGAACTCAGCGACAAGGGCGACCTCGACAACCTCATGGACGCAAAGGCTTATACGGAGTTCTGTGGATAGATAAAATCTCTTTAGTAATGGCTTATAAGTATTTCCCACATACAGATGACGACCTTAAGGCGATGCTCGAGAAGGCTGGGGTGAAAGACCTCGAAGGCCTTTATGCCCAGATTCCTGAGAGCATACGCTTCAAGGGCGACTACCAATTGCCTCTGGCACAAAG
>DGTJ01000106.1 GCA_002393725.1 Prevotella sp. UBA4339
CAGGTTTCTCAGATCCTCGCGGTAGCGCACCTGAGCCTCCTTGCCCTCGGGAGTGATATAACGTATCTGCTTGCCCACACGGAAGCTCTCGTGATGAATCGAGTCGTTGACGAGCGTCACGTGGAATGTGAGGATATTGTCGCCATCCTCGCGCTGCTCGAGCAGCTCCTTGCCGAAGGGCAGTCCGAAGGTGGGCACTCGTACGGTGATGAGACCCATGCTGTCGGCATCCTCGCCCAGCTTGAAGTTCTCGAACATCTCGGGATAGAACCTGAGCGTGCCCGACTCGCTGGTGCGGTTGATGTGGCTCACCCGGAATCCGTCGGCCATTCCGCTGATGCTTCCGTCGATGCTCTTGATGCTCTGTCGGTGCTTCACTTTGGCCTTGATATAGAGGTCGGCCGTCATGGGCCACGTTATCTCGGGCATGCTGTAAGTCACCTCGCTTTCGCGTATCGTCTTGCTTCCGGTCTTGATAAACTCATCATAGGGGATGATGACGGTGGTGTCGCGCGAGATCATCTCGTTGGTCACCTCGATGGTGTCGAGGGCTACGCATATGCGCGGGTCGTCGGGCGAGTACATATATTTAACGCCCTGGTCCCACGTGGAGCCCATATAGCTGTTGGCTCTGACGGTCATCTTGTCGTAGTCGGTGATGTCGTAGAAGCTCAGCTTGGGACTGTAGTCCTCGCGCAACTCGTTGAATACCACCAGGTAGTATATCCCCGGCTGTAGTGACACGCTGATGGAGCTGCTGTTGCTCACCTTCACCTGAGGCTGGTTGTCGCCCTCCTGCCAGAGCATGAGCGACATGCCGTTGGGCACCTCGTCGTAGAGCGTCACGAAATTAATCTTCCAGTCGACCTCCACATTTACTGTCACCGTCTCGTCGAGCAGCACGTGCAGCGGTCGCCTCTCACAGCCTATGGCCATCAGCAGGAGCATCGCTATCAGTGATGCGGGATTCAGTAGTTTCAATGATCGCCTGTTCATAATGTCGGCCCTCCTTTCTGCTGGTTCCTTTTGCGGTGGCCCAAGAGCCATACGAAGGATACCTTGATTTTCGTCGGACCAGTATATTTCGAAGTAGTTGTATATTTCCACAAGAGGTATGAGCCGTCTTCGGTTGCCTCGTAGTGTCGTCGCGGTCCCCAGAGGTGTCCTACGCTTGCCGAGAGTTCGAGGTTCCACCTGCGGTGTATCGGCATGGAGTAGCCTACTGTTGCGCCCACGCTGTTAAACTCTCCCTGATCGCCTTTCGAGCTCCATTCGAAGTCGTATTTGCCGTTGGCGTAGTATAGTCCTCCGAACCATCCTGTGAGCTCCCGTCGCTCGCTGCGGTCTTTGCCCCACCAGTATCTCACCTCGCCTCCTATCACCTGCAACTGTGCCGCGCGGCTGTTGTTTCTCCACACCCACCAGGGCTTCCAGAACTCTGCCATCACGCTCCATCGGCTGTCTCGTCCGATTGGTACTTCTATCTCACCGTTGAAGCCCAGCACTGCATCTAACAGAGCATTGGTCTTCAAAGCAAAGAGCGCATGGTCAAGGGGGGTAGAGGTTGTTGTAGCGGAGTCACTGTTGCGCCCCGTCTCTATCGTGCCGGTCATCTCTTCATCTTGGGCATTTACAGGGCCCGAAACGACTATCAGCAACGACAACAAGCCAAACAGCTTACGATATCTTATATTGCCTAGTAGCATTTTATCCCGACAAAGATACTGATTATAGTTATTAAATCCGCAGATTCGTCGATATTTTATGTAGGATATAACATAAATAAATACTAATTAACTAAAATTTGTAAAAAACACTGGCTCAAATCGCACCCAGAGATCAAGGTTGTCACACGTGACGGCAGTCAGTCCTACGCCTCCATTATCACGGCCGCCTCCAGCCTGATCATGCAGATATCCGACCGCTTTCCCTTGGAAGGATTGAATCAAATTCAGTGAATTTGCTGACCAAATTCAGTGTATTTGAAAGGCAAATTCAGTGAATTTGTTATAAAAGGTTTGGTGGTTTCGATTTATTTGTATACCTTTGCAACAAATTTACTAACAATAACGATTTTACGACATGTTCAGCAAAGCAACCTACATAGCACGCCGCCAGGAGTTGAAGCAACTCGTGGGTAATGGAGTGATCATACTCTTCGGCAACAATGAGGCACCCGCCAACTACCCCGCCAACTCGTATTCACCGATGCGGCAGGACTCATCATTCCTGTATTATTTCGGGCAACACAGAGACGGGCTGGTGGGAATAATAGACATCGACAATGACTCAGAGATGCTTATCGGCGATGATATAGACATCGAAGATATTGTATGGATGGGATTCGTTGACTCTGTCAGCGACTTAGCGGCTCAGGTAGGTGTCACTAAAACAGCTCCGATGAAGGAGCTAAAGATCATCTGCAACGAGGCACTTCGGCAGAAGCGCCCCATACACTTCCTGCCCCCATACCGTTTTGACACCAAGATCCAGATAATGGATCTGCTGGGCATACACCCTAATCAGCAGAAAGAGAGTGCATCACTGCCACTTATTCAAGCTATTGTGAAGATGCGTGCAACGAAGAGCAAGGAGGAGATTGCATATATAGAGGCTGCCTGCGACGTAGGCTACGTGATGCACACCACAGCACAGTTGCTCATCAAGCCGGGAATTACCGAAAGATTTGTCGCAGGGCAGGTGGACGGTATAGCACGCAGTCTGGCTCAGGGAAACAGTTTCGCAACTATCTTCTCCCAGCATGGTGAGATCATGCACGGCAACCCTTCTGATGCAAAGCTTGAAGACGGGCGACTCGTGCTGTGCGATGCAGGATGCGAACTCAACGACTACTGCTCAGACCATACCCGCACAATGCCTGTCAACGGGAAGTTCTCTCAGCGACAGCTGGAGATATACAGCATCGTAGAAGCATGTCATGACTACGTTCTTGAGGTGGCTAAGCCGGGCGTTAAGTATCAGGATGTTCACTTTGCCGTTTGCAAGCTGATGACAGAGCGTCTGAAAGAGCTCGGACTGATGAAAGGCGACACCGAAGAGGCTGTAGCAGCAGGAGCCCACGCTATGTTCCTGCCTCACGGACTGGGACACATGATGGGTATGGACGTTCACGACATGGAAGGACTTGGGCAGATCTACGTTGGCTTCGACGAAGAGACACGACCTAATCTTGAGCAGTTCGGAACAAACTGCCTGCGTATGGGACGTAAGCTTGAGCCCGGATTCGTTGTCACTGACGAACCTGGCATATACTTCATCCCTCATCTTATCGACCTTTGGAGAGAAGAAGGTCACTGCAAGGAGTACCTCAACTTCGACAAGCTCGAAGAGTACAAGGACTTTGGCGGAATCCGCATAGAAGACGACCTGCTTATCACGAGCGACGGATGCCGGTTCCTTGGTAGCAAGCGCATACCTTATCATCCTCAGGAACTGGAGGAATTCATGAAAAGTAATAATATGTAAGAAACAGTTTTAATCACAAATTAATATTAAAATGAAAAAAATCCTAACTTTTGCACTTATGGCAATGGTGACCATTAGTGCATCGGCAGCCAAGAAGAAGGCTCCCTCTAAAAATCAGAACAAACCTGTATTTACTATTATCAAGGAGATACCCATAACGAGTGTCAAGGACCAGAATCGTTCAGGTACCTGCTGGGACTATTCCACACTCTCATTCTTTGAGGCGGAAATCCTAAAGTCTACAGGCAAGAAGTACGACCTCTGCGAGAGCTTCGTTGCCAACAAAACCTATATGGAACGTGCCATTCAGGTAGTACGCTATCATGGTGACTGCCAGTTTGCACAAGGCGGCAGTGCCGAAGACGTGCTCTCAACACTGAAGAATCACGGCATCTGCCCCGAGGGAGCAATGCCTTTCCCTGGCTCTCTCTATGGTGACTCACTTAACAACTTCAATGAGTTCTTCTCACTCCTGGAGCCATACGTAGCAGCTATCGCCAAGAGCAACTCCAAGAAGATCTCCAACCAGTGGAAAGCCGGATTGCAGGGTATCCTCGACGCATATCTTGGCAAGTGCCCTGAGAAGTTCAGCTATGAGGGTAAGGAGTACACCCCAAAGAGCTTCGTGAACAGCCTTGGACTCAATCTCAGCGACTATGTAAGCATCACCAGCTATACACACCATCCATTCTATACAGGCTTCGCTGTAGAGGTGCAGGACAACTGGCGCTTCCCATTAAGCTATAACGTACCTATGGATGAGATGATGCAGATCATCGACAATGCCATCGACAAAGGCTACACTATCGCCTGGGGCGGTGATGTCTCTGAGGAAGGATTCACCCGCAAGGGACTGGCTTATGCTGTTGACAGCAAGGCGACACAGAGTCTGGCTGGCAGCGATATGGCCAAGTGGCTTAAGCTGACTCCTGCCAAGAAGAACAGCATCCTCGACTCACTGGGTTGCAATGTTCCAGAGATTGTGCCCACACAGGAGTTGCGCCAGGAGCGCTTTGACAACTGGCAGCTCACCGACGATCACGGTATGCATATTTACGGCATAGCCAAAGACCAGAACGGCAAGGAGTATTACATGGTGAAGAACTCATGGGGCGAAAGTGGTGACTACAAAGGCACTTGGTACATGACCAAAGCCTTCATCGCAGCCAACACGATGGACTTCTTAATCAACAAAAACGCCATCCCTGCTGAAATCCGCAAAAAGCTCGGAATCTAAGAGAAAAATCATCATTATTAAGTAAAAAACGGCATAATCTGTTAAAAAATGAGCAGATTATGCCGTTATTTCATTTTTTATTCTTATCTTTGAGCGCTAATTTGGGTTATTGTGCCCTTTTTAGCCATCAAAGCGACAAAAGAATAAAAAAAATATATAAATGCATTTCAAATGGAATTACGTACCACCTACATCAGAACAACGGACGGCAGCTAAGGAGCTAGGCGAGAAGATTGGGATGAGCCCGATACTCGCAGAACTGCTCATTCAGCGTGGCATCAAGACGGAGAGCGCAGCAAAGCGATTCTTCCGCCCGATGTTAAACGAACTAATCGACCCGTTCCTGATGAACGACATGGATGTGGCTGTTGACAGGCTCAACGACGCTATGGGGCGAAAAGAGCGAATCATGGTCTATGGTGACTACGATGTAGACGGATGTACGGCGGTAGCTTTGGTGTACAAGTTCCTCCAGCAGTTCTATTCCAACATTGAATACTACATTCCAGACCGCTATGAAGAGGGTTATGGCATCAGTATCAAGGCTTTGGACTATGCTGCTGAGAAGGATGTAAAACTTATCATTGTGTTAGATTGCGGTGTCAAGGCAATCAAAGAGATCTCCTATGCCAAGTCGCTTGGTATAGACTTTATCGTGTGCGACCATCATGTCCCCGACGATGAGTTGCCTGATGCTGTGGCGATCCTTAATCCCAAGCGTGAGGACTCGTCTTACCCATTCAAGCATCTATGCGGATGCGGTGTAGGATTCAAGTTCATGCAGGCCTTTGCCAAGAACAACGGGATACCGTTCTCAAGGCTCATCCCCCTACTCGACTTCTGCGCAGTATCCATAGCTGCCGATATGGTTCCCGTAACTGGCGAGAACAGGATTCTTGCCTTTCACGGGCTCAAGCAACTCAATCAGTCACCGTCAGTAGGCCTGAAGTCTATTATTGATATATGCGGACTGACTGGGCGCGAGCTTACTATGAGCGACATTGTGTTCAAGATCGGTCCGCGAATCAATGCTTCAGGACGAATGCAGAATGGTACTGAGGCAGTAGACTTGCTTGTAGAGCGTGACTTCGAGAAAGCGCTTGCAGAGGCCAACCGCATCAATCTATACAATGAGCAGCGCAAGGACGTCGACAAGCAGATGACAGAAGAGGCCAACCAGATTATCGAGAAGCTCGAAAGTCAGAAGCATCACGACAGCATAGTGCTCTACGATGAAAACTGGAAGAAGGGAGTTGTCGGTATCGTCGCCTCTCGAATGACGGAGCTATACTATCGTCCGACAGTCGTCCTTACACGTAGTGGCGACCTCGCAACAGGTTCGGCACGCAGTGTTGCCGGCTACGACATTTACGATGCCGTAAAGAGCTGTCGCGACCTGCTTGAGAACTTTGGCGGTCACACTTACGCTGTAGGCTTGTCGCTGAAGATAGAGAACATACCCGAGTTCAGGCGCCGGTTCCAGGAGTATGTATCCAGCCATATACTCCCGGAGCAGACAGAGCAGACCCTCGATATCGAAGCAGAGATAGACTTCAGGGATATCAGCAAGAAGCTCCACAACGACCTTAAGAAGTTTGCACCTCACGGTCCGGGTAACGAAAAGCCGATATTCTGCACGCGCAATGTGTATGACTACGGCACATCCAAGGTAGTAGGCCGCCAGCAGGAGCATATCAAGCTGGAACTGGTAGACTCGAAATCGTCGAACGTGATGAACGGTATCGCCTTTGGCCAGAGTGCCGATGCGCGTTATATCAAGTCGAAGCGCTCATTCGACATAGCTTACACCATCGAGGAGAATATCTATAAGCGCAGCGACGTACAGTTGCAGATTGAAGACATCAAACCCTCTGAGGAGTGAGCAGCTATAGGGATATCCTGCGCCAGTATTGGGGATACGATGACTTTCGCGGTATTCAGCGGGAGATAATCGAGTCGATAGGCAGCGGACATGACACACTCGGTCTGATGCCCACTGGCGGAGGAAAGTCGATCACATTCCAGGTGCCTGCACTGTGCAGTGAGGGCACCTGTATTGTCATCACCCCGCTCATCGCACTGATGAAAGATCAGGTCATGAACCTGCGGCGTCACGGCATCCGGGCTGCAGCCATCTATTCCGGACTCTCAAGAGAGGAGATTGTCACCATTCTTGAGAACTGCATCTTCGGAGATACCAAGCTCCTGTATGTATCCCCCGAACGCCTGTCGTCCACCCTCTTCAGAACCAAGCTCCGGCACATAAAGGTGAGCTTCATCACTGTCGACGAAGCTCATTGCATCTCACAATGGGGCTACGACTTCCGACCGTCATATCTTGAGATAGCAGACATACGTAAGGATCTGCCCGGTGTGCCAGTCCTCGCTCTTACAGCTACCGCTACTCCACAGGTGGTAGAAGACATTCAGGACAAGCTGACAGTTTCAGGTCACAGGGCTGCCGGCAGCAACAAGTCGCCTGCCCCGAAGCCTTTCAATGTCTTCAAGATGAGTTTCGAGCGCAAGAATCTCGCCTACGTCGTAAGACGTGCTGCCGACAAGCGAGAGCAGCTCATACACATCCTTAACAGCGTGAAGGGCTGTGCCATTGTCTATGCCCGAAGCCGCAGGCGGACAAAGGAAGTCTCCGACCTGCTCAACGAGTCGGGCATCTCATCAACATTCTATCATGCCGGACTCGACACCGTAGTAAAAGACGAGCGCCAGAAAGCCTGGCAAAACGACAAGATAAGGGTAATGGTGGCCACGAATGCCTTCGGCATGGGTATCGACAAGCCCGACGTCAGACTCGTCATCCACATCGACTGCCCCGACTCTCCCGAAGCATATTTCCAGGAAGCAGGCCGGGCAGGACGAGACGGGCACAAGGCCTATGCCGTACTGCTATATAACGACAGTGACTACCGGAAGCTCGACAAGCGCATCAGCGATACCTTCCCCGACAAAGACTATATAAAGAAGGTGTATGAGCATCTGGCATATTTCTATCAGGTTGGCGTCGGCTCGGGCTATAACGCTACGTTTGAGTTCAATATCGACAAGTTCTGCCACTCCTTCCGCCATTTCCCTATCCAGGTGGACTCCGCCCTGAAGATTCTCAACCGGGCCGGATATATCGAGTACACAGAGGAACAGGATAATCAGGCGAGAGTGATGTTCACCATTGGCCGCAACGATCTTTACAGGCTTGAGAACAACTCTCCTGACGAAGAGAAGGTAATCACCGCCCTACTGAGAAACTACGGGGGATTGTTTGTAGACTACAATTACATCGACGAGAGTTTTATCGCCAGCCAGTGTGAGCTTAAGCCACAGCAGGTGTACCTCATACTGAAGGGACTCAGCGAGAAGCATATCCTGCACTTCATCCCACAGAAGAAGACCCCCTACGTAAGGTATCTGCAACGCCGTGAAGACATAGAGTATGTACGTATACCGCCCGCCGTCTACGAGGACAGGAAGGAACAGTACCGTCAGCGCATACACGCGATGATAGAATACGCCACCACCGACAATATCTGCCGCAGCCGCCAGCTGCTCAGATATTTTGGCGAGACGGAGAGCCACGACTGTCATCAGTGCGACGTATGCCTGAGCGACACGAATGATAATGTCGAGGAGCCGGCAACGAGTCCTGAGGCACATGCCATACTCGAATTGCTCAGCGACGGAAAGGAGCACCATATCACAGAACTGAGCGACATCCAGTTGCCAACCGAACAACTGAATGTCGCCCTAGAATATCTTCTTTCTGAGGAATACATCCATCAGAATGATGGATTCATCTATTCCGCCAAAGGCCGAAAAGCCTGATATCAGAAGTCAAACGACAACTGCTTGCGACGCTCGTCCTCATCGTCATGCTCATGACAGTAGCTGCTGCCGTCAAAGCAGTGGGTACAAACTCGGCACTTGGGCAGTCCGATAGCCTCTATGAGATCCTCAAGCTTTGCAAACTTCAGCGATGTCAGCCCCAGTCGGCGGGCTATCTCTTCTACCATGCGATGATACTCGGGCGAGTCAGTCTGTGCGTATTTCTCCAGATTCTTATGGTCGTCACCCTCAAAGTCATTGATTATCCGGCGCGTGATAAGCTCCATGTCGCTCTTGGAAGAGGTGAACCCGATGAACGGGCATCCGTAGACCAGCGGCGGACAAGAGATACGGCAGTGCACCTCCTTTGCCCCATACTCGAAGAATGTCTTCACGTTATCCTTCAGCTGAGTGCCCCTAACGATAGAGTCGTCACAGAACACTATGCGCTGATCCTTCAGCAGGGCTGGGTTGGGTATCAGCTTCATCTTGGCCACAAGATTGCGTCGCTCCTGATTACCCGGAGTAAACGAGCGAGGCCATGTGGGAGTGTACTTCAGTACCGCACGCTTGTATGGCACGCCCTTACCCTCGGCATATCCGAGAGCCATACCCACGCCGGAGTCAGGCACGCCACAGACGCTGTCCACCTCCGTCTCGTCCTTTTCTCCCATCATCTTACCGTTGCGCTCACGCACGAACTCCGTGTTGATGCCGTTATAGTCGGATGCCGGGAATCCGTAATACACCCATAGGAACGAGCATATCTGCTCTCTCTTAAACGGCTCCTGCAGCACCTCCATCTTATCTGCCGTAAGGAATACTATCTCTCCCGGGCCGAGATCTCTCACGCGATGAAAGTCGAGATTGGGGAAGCTTGTGGTCTCGCTGCTTACGGCATATGCCCCATCCTTCTTTCCGATGACGATGGGTGTACGTCCGAGGAAGTCGCGAGCGGCTATAATGCCTTTCTCCGTCATTACGAGCATTGAGCATGAACCCTCAATCTTACGATACACGAGATTGATACCCTCGACGAAAGAGCGTCCCATGTTGATAAGCAGCGCCACCAGCTCTGTCTGGTTGATATTATTGGCTGAGAGCTCGCTGAAGTGCATTCGGCGCTCCAGCAGCTCGTCGGCTATCTCTCGTAGGTTGTTGATCTTCGCGACTGTCACTACCGCATAACGGCCGAGATGCGAATTTACGATGATAGGCTGCGGGTCGGTATCACTTATCACCCCGACGCCCAAGTTTCCGGAGAATGAGTCCAGCTCATCCTCAAACTTCGAACGGAAATAGTCACGCTCCAGGTTGTGGATCTTACGACTGAAGCCCTTTTCCTTGTCAAAGGTTACGAGACCAGCTCTCTTGGTACCAAGATGCGAGTTATAGTCAGTTCCGTAGAACAGGTCGTTGACACAGCTCTTTGTGCTGATGGTTCCAAAGAATCCTCCCATACCTTATTATATAAAATAATAGAGGAACGATGCTATGCCTTCGAGTGCAGGCTTGCGTTGTCCCTCTATTTCGATTTTAAATTCTATCTCTACCTTGCAGATGCCGCGCAGGTTCTGTATGTTGTGCAACTTGGTGGTCATCCTCACGCGCGAACCCGTGATCACCGGCTGGCCGAATCGCATCTTGTCCATTCCATAGTTCACGAGCATCTTGATGTTCCTCACCTCTATAATCTGCGACCACAGATATGGCAGCACCGACAGTGTCAGATAGCCGTGGGCGATGGTGCTCTTATATGGAGTCTCCTCCTTGGCACGCTCCACGTCGACGTGTATCCACTGGTGGTCGAGGGTTGCGTCTGCAAACATGTTAATGCGGTCTTGGTCTATTTGCAGCCAGTCGGAAACTCCGAGTTCCTTACCCAGATACTCTGCAAATTCGTCGTACGAATTGATGATTAATTTTCCCATAATCCTGAATAATCCTTAAATCTGCTGCAAAATTAATCATTTTATCCCATATAATGCATACTGAAACCAAAAAATTAGTTAAAAACCCGCATTTTCTTACTCTATCCTTCTTCCTTGTTACATCTTTTTCGTACCTTTGCACCCGCAAAACCAAGGAAGGGTGTTTTCCAGAGTGGCCAAATGGGGCAGACTGTAAATCTGCTGTCTTTCGACTTCGGTGGTTCGAATCCATCAGCACCCACAAATAAAAAGAGACTCTCGCGAGTCTCTTTTCTTTTTATCTGTTATGATAGAGATTTCTACAGTTCCTGATTCTCCGGGCGCAGTTTGCGAACGGTCTCTCCTGCACGCCACATCTCCTGATTGC
>DGTJ01000124.1 GCA_002393725.1 Prevotella sp. UBA4339
ATTGGAATGGCTATAAAAAGGATAAGAACAGTACTTTGTTCTCGTTGTGTGATACTCATACTGTTTTGAACAGAATACCATTGAATGAGTTGAGTGAGCTTGTAAATGAGCCTATTTCTGATGAAGTTGCATGTCTTGATATAGAGGATGCCTCGAAAGGACGTCCTTCGGATGATCAGGTTATGATGCTGATAAAAGAAAAGACCGGCGTAACGAATAGCAGTGCTTTTCAGCAATTGCCTGCAGATATAAAGAAGTCTGTATTAATAGAATTGAAGGGTAAAAGAGCATCATTGCGTCAGTTGGAGAGATTGACAGGAATCAGTAAAAGCATGATTTATCGCATGTGATGAAACAGGAACCCGTCCCGGTGGTTCCCTAATAAATATCGGAAAAGTTTGGAGGTTTAAGAAAATAATTGTATATTTGCACCCAAACTTTTAATGTTAGAGATAATATGGCAGCAGTTAGTTCATATCCGCAACAGGTGGAAACCAACATATATTGGAATCTTCTGAAGGATCTCGATGAAGACCTGAAGATTCAGCTTGTTACCAGGCTTAAGAAATCACTTTCTACCAAGGAGGTGGCTAAAGCCTGTGTGACTGATGAAGCTCAGAAGGCGTATGTTGTCATGCTCGATAAATTGAAAACATATCAAGCCTATCCTGTAGGATGGGATGGAGAGGATGCTGTTCCATTGACTCCACAGGTGGTTATGAATTTCAATCACTTGCTTGAGGTTATCGATAAGCAACTGCTGGTTGGGCTGACGATTTTTCCAGAAACAAATGGTACGTTGCTTATTGATTGTACCGACAAAGAGGCTGGCATCAGCTTGGGAAACGATAAGTTCTCCTATTATATTATTAAGGATGGTCAGGTGATGGGCGAAAACGGAATTGACTTTTCGGTACAGGCCATTACGCAGGTCATCAAGAAGATTGCAGCATGACGGAGCTTAGTGCATTAGAAATCGCCAAAAAGCGGATGACAACCGTCAATGGCCTTATAGTCAAATAAATGAATCACAACGATTTGTCATCTAAACTGGCGCAGGTCATAGAGCAGATTCCAAAGGATGTGCTTTATGACTTTTGTTGTTCTTATGCGGAGTCGCATGAAGCTATTGAGGTTTGCAAATACAGGTTCCGCACAGTTGACAGGAAGCAGCCTTTCTATGACAAGCTCCGTGAACTGTTGTCAAATGAGGAATGGAATAGTTTCATCGATGCTGTTCATACAGAATGCTGACACCGTATTCCAAGAGGACTATGACGATGTGGAAGCACAAATCTATATGGAGCGGAAGATGTATGACCACCTGGTGAAGTTCTGCCTGCATAACACTTATAAAGCTGAGGAGAACTTGGAGAAGTATGCTAAGTACATGTCGGAGGCAGACCAAAGGCTGGTGGCGCAGGACATCGTTGAGCGGATGAAACGTCGTGCTCCCGAATGCAAGAGAGGCAAAGACTATGACCACTTTGCCAGTTGGATAAAGAGACTGGCCGACTGTTCGCCTGTGTGCAAGCAGATAGCGAGAGAGGCTGCGGAGGAGATAGCGAAGGAGAATCCGAATAAGGCGTTTAGGAGGATGTTTGAGGAAATTGGGGTGTTATAAATGAGAAGACGATGAGCAAACCAATAAAACCATCCAAGAATCTTGTGTATTGCTATGCATGTAAGAAAAGGAAGATGCTCTTTGACGAAAAGTCTGGAGCGGACAACTTTATCAAATATAACCAAGGCGGTATATTGGAGGAAAACGGGAAAGCACCAGTCCGGAGTTACTATTGTGAACTCTGCTGTAGCTATCATGTGACCAGCAATCCCTCTGTCGAAGATGGAGAAAGGCGTGATCGTCAGGATGCCCAACTGCTCCAAGAACTGGTCTCAATGGCACAGGCGATGGACAAGTTCAAGGAGTTGGGGCATGTGTTAGGGAGCAGAATACAAGACTCCAAAGATCAGATGTTCATTGGTAGTTTTCAGGAAATCAATGACCTTCACAAAGAACTGTTGCCTTATAGAGCTCTATTAGAAAAATTGCCTCTTGAGGAAAAGGCACGATTCGCTACCCATTTCCGCAGAGCAGATTTTTTGTATGCCATTGCGTCAAAGATGGAGGAACTTGTGTCTGTTCCGGATAGTGAACTTGAAAACTATGTAAGCCGTGAATTTCCTGCCATCTCCGAAGAGAATTTCAAGACCATTGAAATGATGGTCAAGTTTAGAAAGATGGAGCGGTCTATTCATGAAATGAGCAGCTATCCAGATGCAGTAAGTCGCGAGGATTATAAACTAAAGGTAGAAGAGATAGGCCGCTATCTTGCAAGTATAAGACCAATTGTTGGCAGGAGAGTAACCGCATCTTACCGCAGGAAATTGGGATTGTGTAGCTAAAAGGGCAGAGACTGAGAGGTTAATGCCCTTTTCTTCAGACCTGCTGCATTATTGTATGACAAAGGTAGCAATATTTTTGCAAAATAAGCATTCAATTGGATTTTTTTCTATAAAACGGCGGTTTTATAGACACATACAGAAAAGAATTACGTCAAATGGGTGGAAGATTTTTCGTCAAATGGGTGAATGAATTTTCGTCAAATGGGCGAATAATTTTTCGTCAAATGGCTGAATTTAAATTTTTCTTTGTAACTTTGCACCCAGTAAAAGCAATAAATATGGAAATGACGTATAAGAAGAGAATAGCAGATGGCCTGCTACAGCGTAAGCTAGCAGGCAAAGGGGCAGTACTCATTGAAGGGGCAAAGTGGTGCGGAAAGACTACCACGGCAGAACAGATTGCCCAAAGTGTGAAGTATATGACGGAAACGGGCATGGTGGAGCAGAACGTAGAATTGGCAAGGTTGAATCCCAAACTGATTCTGAAGGGTGATATTCCTAGGCTTATAGACGAATGGCAGGTTGCCCCCCAATTATGGGACAGCATTCGATTTGAATCGGATCATGGGCCGCTGGGGCAGTTTGTCTTGACGGGTTCGTCAGTTCCGGCTGATATGAGCCATGTGATACACTCAGGAACAGGACGTATCGGATGGTTAAAGATGCGTCCGATGAGTCTATGGGAATCGCAGGAGTCAACGGGTGAAGTGTCTCTTGCAGAGTTGTTCAATGCACCGGCTCAGATTGGAGGTATCAACGAAATGGATATTGAGAAGATAGCTTTCCTTACCTGTCGTGGCGGATGGCCTCTTGCCGTTGACATGGAACCAGAGATTGCACTGGATCAGGCCTTTGACTATGTGGAATCAGTTGAAAAACGTGATATACAGAAAGTCGATGGCGTTGACCGTGATCCTGTGAGGGTACATCGGCTCTTACGTTCATTGGCAAGAAATCAAGGTAGCCAAGCATCTTTTGGAACTATTAAGGCAGACCTGATGGCAAATGAAGCTGACACCTTATCGGAAGATACTATTTCTTCGTATTGCAAGGCACTAAAACAAATCTTTGTTGTGGAGGATAGTGAGGCGTGGAATCCTAATTTGAGGAGTAAGTCTGCTATAAGAACGAGTGATACAAGATATTTTACTGATCCGTCTATCGCTACTGCAGCACTGGGCCTAGGCCCGAATGATTTGATAAATGACTTGAATACATTTGGACTACTGTTTGAAACGATGGCAGTGCGTGACCTTCGGGTGTATGCAGAGGCTTTGAACGGGAGGGTGTACCATTTCCGGGATAGAAATGGATTAGAGTGCGATGCAGTGGTACATCTGAGAGACGGACGATACGGTTTGGTTGAGGTTAAACTTGGCGGTGATAAACTGATAAAAGAGGGTGTAGACGCATTGAATTTGTTGACGGAAAAGATTGACCCCGAAAAGATGAAGATGCCTTCTTTTAAAATGATTTTGATTGGAGTTGGAACGTACGCTTATCGTCGCGAGGATGGCATTTATGTGGTTCCTATAGGATGTCTAAAGGACTAATATGAACTTATATGATTATGGCTCGATACCAGTTTGAAAGTATCGAGCTGATGGTACATTTTAATGTCGAACAAACGCTTTTTTGAGAGTGGCAAAACCCCAAAAAGTGTTGATAGCACTTCGGTAACCCTTAAAAAAAGTCAGTTACCGAAGTAAAATAAAGCAGTTTTTTCTTTTTGTTACCGATATATTTTATTATCTTTGCACCAAAATTAAACATATCGATTATGGAGAATAATATTCCTCAAATTAAGCATAAGTTAGGTATAAGCGGAATATTGACAAATGTATGTTCATGGTCGTGTAAGCCATATATCGGTAAGGATGGTGAAGAGCATAAGGGTGCTCAGATAGACCTGATTATTGACCGTGGTGATAAGACTATCAACCTCTGTGAGATGAAGTTCACTAACAAGCCCTTTGCAATTTCTGCAGAATATGCACAGCGATTGTTGGAACGGCGTGATACATTCCGTGAGGTGACTGAAACCAACAAGTCTCTTCAATTGACAATAGTAACTTCTGCGGGTTTAGTACACAATGCTGGATGGCAAAGTATCAATAATGAGGTGGGTATTGATGACCTTTTTCATGCATAGTAATAGTAAGCAGTCATTCAGGTCTGGCCGTGACATTTTGAAATTCCGTTGAATCGTTGTACCTTTGAGCCAAAAAACTTATGAATATGGCTCAAGAAACACGAAATGTCGATTATGAATCGATGGTAGAGAAGTACAGGAATGAATGGGATGGATGCAATCTCCGTGAGTTTTGCTTCAGTGAGAAGGTTAAAATCTACCGTATGCTGAAGACGATGAAAAAGATTCAAATTTGGGGCTGATTCCTGAGTGTAATTGGCCCTTTTTTGTGCCAAAATTTAAGAAAAGGTTGCTGAATTTTATGATTTTATAATTATTCTTTTGTCATATCAAAGAAAAAATGTAATTTTGCATCCAGATTTAGATAATATGCAATAAAAATTGCAAATAACGTCAATTGGAACATAAAAAGGAAAGATATGTATTACATTCAAGATTTTGAATACCGCATGATGTGGGACCGGTATGACCTGGTTTGGCACAACTTGCATGAGGATGTGAACGTACTTGTGGGCATTAACGGCAAGGGTAAGACCACTCTGCTGGATGCCATGAACAACTACTATAATCAGAAGTTACCCACTTCTTTCTTTAAGAAATACGGTAAAGACCGCATCTGGGGTACTCATCTGGACTGCCCTGTGTATTACATTCAGTCGTCGGATGTGCCCGGACAAGCCAAGAAGAAGGGTAACTCACTGCTGTACGAGCGCCTGATGAACGTGGTGCTGCAAAACGAGAAGCAGGACTCGTTCTTTAACTACCGTATGAGGGCACTGAACTATCCGGAAGAGAAAGGAAGAATTGAGTCACGTATAGAGAAGCTGTTCGGTGTGATAAACGACTACTTCAAGGACTCGGACAAGCATATAGATATAGAGCGCGAGAAGAACGTATTGGTGTTCAAAGAGGGACAGGACGGTAAGACGGTGACGCTGGACCTGCTGTCGGCCGGTGAGAAACAGCTGCTGCTGATTCTGCTGACCGTGTTCCTGATGGACGAGAAGCCTGCCGTGCTCTTGATGGACGAGCCGGAAGTGTCGCTACACATTGAGTGGCAGGAGAAGCTGATTAAGAGCTTGAGGAAGCTGAACCACAATTGCCAGTTGATAGTGACCACACATTCGCCAAGTATCTTTGCCAGCGGCTGGGAAAACAATATCACTTACATAGAAGACCTGTATACCAATGGCAAGTAGCGAACAAGAAAGCAAGCGGCTGGCCCTGGTGGCCCGTAATCTGGCGGCTACCCGTCTGCTGTACAGAGTGAGTATGGTGGCCAGGGTGGAGTCGGAAGAGGACATTCCCTTCTGGCAACACGCCTTTGGCCAAGCCAGACCGGACTTGAAGGTGAAGTTCCTGCCCAGCGACAGCGGAAACGGAACGGATGCCCGCCAGAGGGGAAAGACGGTGTGTATGCGCTATATTCCCTACCTGAACCGACATTTTGTGATATGTGTGGACAGTGATTTTGACAGGTTTACAAGGCCTGGCGTGTTGACGGCAGACAAGCATATCTACCAGACATACACCTATTCGTTTGAGAACCACCATTGCTGGAGCGAGAGTTTGCAGCCAGGGTGGGAAGCCCTGTCGGTGTGCAGTTTTGACTTCAGCGTGTTTCTGAAGAAACTGAGCGGTATTCTGTACCCCGTCCTGATAGAGATGCTGGCAACCAAGGCTGCAAAAAAGAAGGCGTGGAGCCTGACGGAGCTGTGCGGCGTGGTGCTGAGTGCGCAAGTGAACAGAACAGGAGCGCTGGACAATAATGGTGAAGCCCTGCTGAATGAGATTGCGGGCAAGGTGAGTACGTGGAGCAGCGGTCAGGTGCATCCTACGGTTGATGCCTGCGAGAAGATGAAACTGGCAGCTGCAAAGGAGGAATTGACTGCAGAGACGGCTTACCTGTTTATGCAAGGGCATTGCGTGTTTGACCTGGTGCTGCGTGTAGGTAGGACGTTGTGCAACAAGACGCATGATTTCCAGTATGAGGTGCTGATGCCCAGTTTGGAACACTGTGCCTCGGCGGAAATGAACCGTGTTAGGGTTGATATAAAGAATATACGGTAGCTTATGGCGGTAAGACAGCTGAATAGAATCAAGACCGTACTGACGGAAAAAGGCCGGAGCAACCTTTGGTTGGCTGACCGTCTGAACCGCAATGCGGCCACGGTGAGCCGCTGGTGTACCAACGCCAGTCAACCGAGTGTGGAGATGCTGTACGAGATAGCCCAGTGGCTGGATGTTGACATAAGAGACCTGTTGAACAAAACGAAATAGGGCTATGGCAAGAGCAGACTTATTAGTAGATCTGGTAAAATATGCTGCTGCAGGCAAACGCCCGATGGTGAAGAAAGTTGCGGAAGCCATCATTGCGGAAGAACGCGACAAGCAGCACACCATACTGGCAGACCGTCTTCAGAATGAATTGACGAAGGCGCCAGTAGAACAGCCGCAACCCCAGAAAGGTAGCGGCCAGGCTCCTATGGTGGTGAGCGAGACGCGGGCAGAGAACTTCATACAAGAGAAGGAACCCGTACGAACACTGGCCAGCCTGATACTGGGGCAAGAGGTTACGTATAATATTAATCAGCTGATAAAGGAGCAATTCCGCGCAGACCTACTGAGAAGTTACGGTGTGGAGCCCAGAAACCGAATCCTGCTGATTGGCCCTCCGGGAAATGGAAAGACCAGTTTGGCTGAGGCAATTGCAGAAGCTTTGATGGAGCCGTTCTATGTGGTGAATTATGATGCCATAGTGGGCGCTTATCTGGGTGAGACGGCTATGCGATTGAAGAAGCTCATAGACTTTGTAAGCACCCGCAAGTGCGTGCTGTTCTTTGATGAGTTTGAGACCATAGGAAAGGAGCGTGGAGATTTGCACGAGACTGGCGAAATCAAGCGCGTGGTGAGTTCATTGCTGCTGCAGATGGATCAGTTGCCCAGCTATGTAACCATCATAGGTGCCACCAACCATCCGGAGCTTTTGGACAGAGCCGTATGGCGAAGGTTCCAGATGCGAATGACGTTGCCTCCGCCCACAAGGGCAGGAATCACGGCATTTCTGGAGCGTTTCCAGCGCGAACATAAGATTGGATTTGAGACATCTATGGAGACTATAGCCCGTAAGATTGCGGGATGCAGTTATGCGGAGGTAGAGGAGTTCTGTATGCAGGTGCTCCGTAGTTATGTAATGGAGTTGCCCAATGGAGATATGCAGACTATTGTGAAGGCTGCATTGAGGAACTGGGATGCGATTACCTATAAGGAGGATAAGGAGGATATTATCAGCAAGGCGGATAACTGACAGGTTTTCATTTGAACACGAATTATCATTGATTATCAATATAGGTCAAGGCAAATAGAAAAGAAGGAACAACAGTCACTCATTGAGTTCTTGTAGTAGAACGTAACGATAAAGAAAAAGGCAGGGAGTCTAGTTGTGAAGTGAACCCCGAAAGTTAGACAAAAAACTTTCGGGGTTTATTATGTAAAAAAGGAAGAAACATGGTTAAATAGAGTGCTTGAAGTACATGCATCTGATTCAAGAAGGTGATTTATGGCAAGTAGCAAAGATTTTGAAAAAATATGGCCAACTGCCACATCAAAAATCGGCCAACTGCCACATCAAAAATCGGCCAACTGCCACATCTATTGTAAAAAAAGTGGTTGAATTTGAAATTAAAACGGCTGGAACAATATTGGCCGACATCAAGAACAACGGTGATGATCAAATGTCCGAGAATATTAATCAAAAAGCCTGCTCGGAACTGAGCAGGCTTTTTAATTATTATAGATGGTCAATAACGACCGGTAATCCGGGGGATTATTGATGCTGGTCGCGAAGGAGATCGTTGACGGTCTTTACAGGATTGAAGGTGCCAAGGGGAACTTCTACGAAGACTGTACTCCAGTTGCTCATGGCTCCGTTCCAGAGACCTGGTAACTCGAGGGCCTTCAACTCCTTGCCTGCCTTTGACTTAGAAGAGATGAAACCTGTGGTCTTGTCAACGAAATCTGGAAGATTGAATGGCTCGCCCTTGTAGTTCTTTACAGCGCAGACAAGGTCAACTGGGTTGAAGTGGGTGCCCTGTGTGAACATCTTCATGTACTCCTCGTTGTTGGTGTCGATCTGGCTGCTCTCAAGAATCTGGAGTGATACCGTGCCATCCTGGTTGTATGTGAGGAACGGGCCTCCACCTGGCTCACCCACATTCTTCACAACGCCGCAGACACGCATAGGACGGTTGAGCTTCTCACGCAGGTAGGCAGCATCGACATTCTTGCCCTTGGCATCGATGCAGAGACACTTGCTAACGAAGTCGGCTATCTCTGCGAGCTGGGCATCACTTGCACCAGCGTCGAGAAGGCGGAGATACTCGAAAGCCTTCTTCTGGAGGGTGACAAGTACGCCTGCAATCACCTGTTTCCACTCTACGGTCTCGGGCTTCAGGCGATCGGGAACGACATTGTCGATATTCTTAATGAAGATAATGTCTGCCTGGATCTCATTGAGGTTCTCGATAAGAGCTCCATGACCTCCTGGACGGAAGAGCAGGCTACCATCGTCATTGCGGAACGGTGTGTTGTCTGGGTTGGCAGCAACGGTATCAGTGCTTGGCTTCTGCTCAGAGAAGGTGATATCGTACTTGATGCCGTACTTCTTTGCGAAGATGTCAGCCTTCTCAGCCACCTTTGCCTTGAAGAGCTCCATGTGCTCGTGAGACACTGTGAAGTGAACATGTGCCTCACCGTTGGATGCAGCATAGAGTGCTCCCTCTACAAGATGCTCCTCCATAGGAGTGCGAGGGCCATCCTCATACTTGTGGAAGAGAAGCAGACCCTTTGGCAGCTGACCGTAGTTGAGTCCCTCAGCCTTCAGCATGTTGGCAGCCACTGCCTTGTAATTACCCTCAGCGATAAGAGCCTTGATGCCCTTGCCCTCGTTCTTCTGGCAGGCTGCATCAAGTGCATCGTAGAATGCGAATTTCTCGATAGAGTCGAAGTATTTCTTCTCGAAGTCGGTAGTAGGCACATCATAGTCAGCGTCAACGAATGCGAACATATTCTTGAACATACGACTTGCTGCTCCCGATGCTGGCACGAACTTCACCACGCGCTTGCCCTCAGCCTTGTAAGCGTTCCATGCGTCCTCATACTTCTTACGCTCATCAGCGTCAGGTGCGATGATGCCGCGTCCGATGCCTGCCGCAGCCTCAAGGCGGAGGAATGGGAAACCTGTTTTGAACTCGTTAAGTTGATTCTCGATCTGCTCCTGGCTGATGCCTTTCTGAGCAATTTGCTTTAAATCTTGTTGTGATAACATACTATTATTGGTATTTAGTTAGTACAATTATTTCGGCAAAGATACAAAAAAAGCCACATATATTACATCTTTTCAGAGAAAAATTTGTAATTTTGCATCAAAAACAAGGAAAAATGGCAGAAAAATTTGCGTTTACCTACGAGGAAAAGAAGAAAATGGCTGTTCAGACAGCAGAAATCCTCACAGAGGAGATCGGGCTGAAGGGTGATGCCATAGATGCCGTGATGCTCATCCCAGAGATAGAGGCCGGTAAGATAAGTCTTGATGAGGTAGAGCAGTCGCATGGCGAGTCAGTGGCACGTATACTGCACGGACTGGGGCGTATCCAACAGTTGTACGAGAAGAATCCCGTGATAGAGAGTGAGAACTTCAGAAACCTGCTCCTGTCGTTTGCCGAGGACATGCGAGTGATCCTGATAATGATAGCTGACAGGGTAAACCTGATGCGTCAGATACGTGACACCGACAATGAGGAAGCCCGTCAGGAGGTGTCGCAGGAGGCTGCCTATCTGTATGCTCCACTTGCCCATAAGCTCGGACTTTATAACCTTAAGCGCGAACTCGAGGACCTATCGCTGAAGTATCTGGAGCATGATGCCTACTATCATATAAAAGAGAAACTGAGTGCCACGAAGGCGGCACGCGATGCTTATATAGAGCGATTTATCAAGCCTGTGGAAGAGAGGGTGAAGGCGGCTGGAATCAAATGCCATATCAAGGGGCGCACGAAGAGCATTCACAGTATATGGCAGAAGATGAAGAAGCAGAAGTGTCCTTTTGAGGGGGTGTATGATCTGTTTGCGATTAGGATTATTATTGAAGTCGAAGGAAGGACGAAAGAGGAGGATTCTCGTGGAATGTGGAATGTGGAAGGTGGAATGAGAAATGAGAAAGATGAGAAAGAAACGAGAGATGAGAGAGAAACGATAAACGAGAGAGGGACGAGAGACGAGAAAAGAGATGAGAGGGGGATGCATACCAGGGAGGTGATGCAGTGCTGGCAGGCGTATTCGATAGTGACGGATATGTATCAGCCTAATCCGAAAAGACTGCGCGACTGGTTGTCGGTGCCGAAATCAAACGGGTATGAGAGCCTGCATATCACAGTGCTCGGACCAGAGCAGAAATGGGTGGAGGTGCAGATACGTACCGAGCGCATGGACGAGATAGCAGAACGAGGTGTTGCAGCACACTGGAGATATAAGGGCGTGAAAGGTGAATCCGGCCTCGACGAGTGGCTGACGAATATTCGTACCATGCTCGAAAACTCTGATGGTCTGGAGGCTATGGACCAGTTTAAGATGGACCTGTATGAGGACGAGGTGTTCGTGTTTACTCCCCGAGGAGACTTGTTCAAGTTTCCCGTCGGTGCTACCGTTCTCGACTTTGCCTACCATATCCATTCAAAGATAGGCAACCAGTGCACAGGCGGCCGAATCAACGGTAGGGTAGTGCCCATCCGCTATGAGCTGAAGAGCGGTGACCAGGTAGAGATACTCACATCAGCCAACCAGAAGCCCCGTCAGGAGTGGTTGAACTTTGTTAAGACGTCACGTGCCAAGTCGAAGATACGTCTGGCTCTGAAAGAGACCCAGCAGAGTGACGGACTCTTTGCCAAGGAGATGCTCGAGAGGAAGTTCAAGAACCGTAAGATAGAACAGGACGAGGCCACGATGTTCCATGTCATCAAGAAGATGGGCTTCAAGGAAGTGAGTGACTTCTATAAGCAGATAGCTGACGGTATCCTTGACACAAATGCTGTCATTGACAAGTTCCTTGAGCTGAAGGAAGGGGAGAAAGTAATAACAGGTGACAATGTTGCCCGTTCTGCAGAGGAGTTTGTGCTTGACGAATCAAAGATCGCCGGACTGAACCAGCCCGTAAATGACGACGTGCTCGTGATAGACCGTAACCTCAAAGGACTCGACTATCAGTTGGCAAAATGCTGTTCTCCTATTTATGGAGACTCGGTATTCGGTTTCGTCACTGTCAATGGAGGTATCAAGATCCATCGCACCGACTGTCCCAATGCCCCTGAGCTGCGCCGTCGCTTCGGTTATCGCATAGTGAAGGCAAAGTGGAGTGGCAAAGGTTCATCACAGTATAATATAACCATAAGAGTCATTGGCAATGACGATATAGGTATTGTGAACAACCTCACCAGTATCATCTCCAAGGACGAAAAGCTTATACTCCGCAGTATCAACATCGATTCCCACGACGGACTCTTCAGTGGTACCCTCGAAGTGATGATCAACGACAACACTCGTCTTGAGGCCCTTATGAAGAAGCTGCGTACAGTGCGAGGTGTAAAACAAGTTGAACGAGTATGATAAAAAAATAATTTAGGGCGCGCATCACTGCGAACCCCAAACTAAAAAACAATCTATTAACCTTTTGACTTTGCAAATGTACGGAATTAATCCCAATCCGCAAAATATATTTTCATTCGCTATCGATGAATTGTCTCATTTTATCGAAGAAAGCGAATTTGTTAACATCTTTTATGGAACAGGGTTATGAAAATGCCACTGTAAGGCCCGCCATGACGATAGAAACCATCGACATCAGCTTGATGAGAATGTTGAGCGAAGGGCCAGATGTGTCCTTGAAAGGATCACCTACAGTGTCACCCACGATACAAGCCTTATGAGCAAACGAGCCCTTACCTCCAAACTTGCCTTCCTCGATATTCTTCTTAGCATTGTCCCATGCACCACCGGCATTGGCCATAAACACGGCAAGAGTGAAGCCTCCTGAAAGACCACCTACGAGCAGTCCGAGGACACCAGCCACTCCGAGAAGCATACCCACAATAATAGGGATGATAATGGCGAGTACGGACGGTATAATCATCTCATGCTGAGCAGCACGTGTGGAGATCTCCACGCAGCGTCCATAGTCGGGAGTGCCGGTACCTTCCAGGATGCCAGCAATCTCACGGAACTGGCGGCGCACCTCCTGTACCATCTTCTCTGCAGCACGTCCCACAGCCTCCATTGTCATTCCACAGAAGAGGAATGCAGCCATAGCCCCAACGAAAGCTCCAACGAGCACCTTCGGATTCATGAGGTTCACCTGGAAGTAGTTCATGAAGTCAGGAATGGTAGCATCGGTAGCTGATATCACGTCGCCTGCAACATTAGTTATCGTCTCACCCGCGCGAGCCATGGCAATCTTTATCTCCTCGATATAAGACGCCAGCAGAGCCAGAGCCGTGAGTGCAGCTGAACCGATAGCGAAGCCCTTACCCGTAGCAGCAGTGGTGTTTCCCAGTGCATCGAGGGCATCAGTACGGTGACGCACCTCTTCGCCAAGCTGTGACATCTCTGCATTACCACCTGCATTGTCAGCAATAGGCCCATAGGCATCCGTGGCAAGGGTTATTCCGAGTGTAGAGAGCATACCAACGGCAGCGATACCTATACCATAGAGTCCGTGAGAAAGGCTCTCAGACGACATAGAAAGGTCGAATCCGTTGGCACACAAATAGCTAAGCATGATGGCGACACCGATGGTGACTACAGGAATACACGTGGAAATCATTCCCGTGCCAATACCCTTGATGATAACCGTAGCAGCACCAGTCTGTCCTGCCTCAGAAATCTTCTGGGTAGGCTTATATGAATGAGAAGTATAATACTCTGTTGCCTGTCCGATGATGACTCCTGCAGCGAGTCCTGAGATTACAGAGAACGAGAGTCCCATCCAGTTCTCGATGCCCAGGAAATACAGGATACCGAAAGTAGCGATGGCAATGAGCAGGGCACTGACGTTGGTTCCCAATGACAGCGAGCGCAACAGGTCCTTCATCGTTGCTCCCTCCTTTGTCCGCACGAGGAATATTCCCAGCAGAGAAAGGAATACGCCTACCGCTGCAATAATCATAGGAGCGATGACCGCCTTTATCTGCATCCCGTCAACGGCACTAGCAGCGAAAGCTGACGCACCGAGTGCAGCTGTCGACAGCACACTGCCGCAGTAGCTCTCGTACAAGTCAGCACCCATACCAGCCACATCGCCAACGTTGTCTCCAACATTATCTGCGATGGTAGCAGGATTACGCGGGTCGTCCTCAGGTATGTCAGCCTCAACCTTTCCCACGATGTCAGCCCCGACATCAGCTGCCTTTGTGTATATACCTCCACCGACACGCGCAAAGAGAGCCTGTGTAGAGGCACCCATACCAAAGGTAAGCATAGTAGTAGTGATGGAGATGAGCCCGTCAGGATCGAATCGGTTGAGCACGACGAACCATATAGCAATGTCGAGCAGTCCGAGTCCAACCACTGTGAGACCCATTACAGCTCCAGAGCGGAAAGCGATCTTCAGGCCTGCATCCAGGCTCTCACGTGCAGCATTGGCAGTGCGTGCAGAAGCATAGGTGGCCGTTTTCATTCCGAAGAATCCTGCCAGTCCTGAGAAGAATCCACCTGTCAGGAAAGCGAAAGGAACCCAGCGGTTCTGTACATTCAGTCCAAAGGCCATGAATGCGAACAAGACACACAGTACAGCAAAGACGATGAGCACCACCTTATACTGCTGCCACAGATAAGCCATTGCACCTTTGCGCACATACAGTGCAATCTCCTTCATACGAGGAGTACCTTCATCAGCCTTCATCATCTGCAAGAAGAAGACGTAGGCCATAGCCAGTGCCACTACGGAAGCTACAGGCACAAGCCAAAATACTGACGGGATATTCATTTGCTATTAGTTTTTGGAAACAATTTGTTGGATTTATTTGTCAAGAGACTATTCGTCAACGTAATCAATCAGCTGAGATGCGTCCTCATTATCATCGTCGCCCCCGAGATCCATCATCGTAGAGTAGTTCTCCTCTGTGATATCGTCATCATCAGGATCTTCGATAGAGTCATCGTCGTCATGGTTCTTGTAATCATCCTTAACGATAACGTCTGCATCATCATCTTCCTCGTCGAAATCCATATCGTCATCACCTCCGAACTGCATTCTCAGTTTCTCCTGCTGTGGCTTAACCTTAGCAAAGATTGCCTCTACCCAGTTACCCTTAGGAACCTCAAGAACCTCATATCCGTCTTCCACCTTTTTCTCATATAGACCACCTTTCTTATGAAGCCTGTCCTTTGGCAGGGTGGTTGTTGAGATATCGAATCCGCTGAGAATGATATCCTGCACCGACTGAGTCAGAGAGTCCCATCCACCACCGAAGTTGCGGTCAAGCACCTCAATCAGTTTTGCAGCAGAGATATGCCGTATGTTCTCATAGGAGAGGTCTGTAACCCTTGTGATGGGCTTTTTCCTCAGACCCCATGCTATATTCGACTCATCATCAGTCTTTATATCACATATCTTATATCCTTGCTTGGCATAAACCTTCTTCTGCTGAGGAGTCATGTCCTTGACTTCAACTATTTCAAAAGCACAACGAATAATGTCAATATAGTGATTAAGGCTCTCTTTTACCTCGGGATCCTTGAGACCTGTCTCAATCATGCGGAAAATATCATTTTCCTGAATATCCCATACACTGCTCTTCGTAATAGACTTCAATGACTGAACATTAATGTCTTCTACTTCTTTTTTCTGTCTTGCCATAATGTTTTATTAAAAATTTCTGCAAAGATAATGTAATTCAACCAAAAATCCAAATTTTTAAATGGAATTTTAAGCGATTCCCATTTTTCTTTGTATCTTTGCACGGAAATTATGTCACAACCATTAGCTGAGCGCCTCAGGCCTCGCACTCTTGACGACTATATCGGTCAGGAGCATTTAGTAGGAGAGGGAGCCGTCCTGCGTAAGATGATAGACGCAGGGCGCATATCTTCATTTATCCTTTGGGGACCTCCCGGAGTTGGCAAGACCACACTTGCACAGATTATCGCCCATCGTCTGGAGACACCTTTCTACACCCTTTCCGCCGTTACCAGTGGTGTAAAGGATGTTCGTGATGTCATCGAGAAGGCTCAGAAAGGGCGTTTCTTCAACGAGGCATCCCCCATACTGTTCATTGACGAGATACACCGTTTCTCAAAATCCCAGCAAGACTCACTATTGGGCGCAGTAGAGAAAGGAGTGATAACCCTTATCGGTGCCACGACGGAAAATCCATCATTTGAGGTTATCCGTCCGCTATTAAGCCGCTGTCAGTTGTATGTCCTCAAATCCCTTGAGCGTGAAGACCTTCTAAAGCTCCTGGAGAGAGCCATCACCAAAGATGCCATTCTCAAGGAGAAGCACATAGAGTTGAAGGAGACAGGAGCATTATTAAGGTTTAGTGGAGGTGACGCCCGCAAACTCCTTAATATACTGGAACTTGTGGTTGAGAGTGGTGACACCGTCATCACTGACGAGACCGTCACCATGCGTTTGCAACAGAACCCGTTGGCATACGACAAGGACGGTGAGATGCACTACGACATTATCTCCGCCTTCATCAAATCCATTCGTGGCAGCGACCCCGATGCAGCCCTGTATTGGCTTGCTAGAATGATAGAGGGAGGAGAGGACCCGAAGTTCATAGCCCGTCGTCTTGTCATCTCAGCCTCAGAGGATATCGGTCTTGCCAATCCCAACGCCCTCCTGCTGGCCAATGCTGCCTTTGATGCAGTGAACAAGATAGGATGGCCGGAGGGACGGATCCCATTGGCAGAGGCCACAGTATATTTAGCGACCTCGCCAAAGAGTAATAGTGCTTATCTTGGCATCGACGCCGCTCTGGAGTTGGTAAGACGTACCGGTAATCAGCCTGTTCCACTGCCTATCCGTAATGCCCCCACACAACTGATGAAGGATCTGGGGTATCATGACGGATATAAGTATCCACATGATTATCCCGGTCATTTCACAGAACAGCAGTATCTGCCTGATGAGCTGAAGGATGTGCGTATCTGGCATGGACAGCACTCTCCGGCAGAGGAGAAGCTTGTGGAGAGGATGAGGAATTATTGGGGGGAGAGGTATAAGTAGATTATTCGAGGAATGAGGAATGTGGAATGTGGAATGAGAAATGTAAAAGATGCGAGGAAGGAGTAAGGAGAAATGAGAAATGTAAAAGATGCGAGGAAGGAGGAAGGAGTAAGGAGGAAGGAGAAATGTGAAAGATGCGAGGAAAGAGACAGATAGAGAGACAGAGATAGAGAAGAGAGATGATATGGAAGAGAGTATTATTATAAATATTATTGAATTGCTGGGGACGTTTGCATTTGCAATCTCTGGGATAAGACATGCGGCAGCGAAACATTTCGACTGGTTTGGAGGATATGTTTGCGGAATAGCTGTTGCTATAGGCGGGGGAACACTGAGAGACGTGATGCTCTCAACAACACCCTTCTGGATGACTACACCACTTTATATGATATGTACTGCCATCGCACTACTCACAGTGGTGTTCTTCGGGAAATGGATGGAGCCTTTGAAGAATGCCTGGTTCGTCTTTGACACATTAGGACTCGCATTGTTTACCATTGCCGGTATTCAGAAGAGCCTGTTGTTCGGACAACCATTCTGGGTAGCCATAATCATGGGATGTATAACAGGATCGGCAGGCGGAGTGATACGTGATGTGCTCTTAAACAACGAACCCGTGATCTTCCATAAGGAGATATATGCCATGGCCTGCGTACTCGGTGGAGTGGTGTACTGGGGACTTGCAGAAATCGGTCTGCCAGTGGAGTGGTGCGCGATCACAAGTTTTATCGTCACCTGTCTTATCCGTTTCCTTGCCGTGAGATATCATATCTCACTTCCCGTGCTGACAGAGAAGAAATAAAAAATCCCCATCCTGACAATTAAGGATGGGGATTAATATTATATCTGAATCATATTCTATCCGTTCATTGACATCAGGAACTCTTCGTTGCTGTGTGTCTGAACAAGTCGGTCACGAACAGTGTTCATCGCCTCAATAGGATTCATCTCAGCGATAAACTTACGTATGATCCACATTCTGTTAAGCGTGGTAGGATCGTGCAGCAAGTCATCGCGACGAGTAGACGACAGCACGAGGTCGATTGCCGGGAAGATACGCTTATTGGCGAGTGAGCGGTTAAGCTGAATCTCCGAGTTACCCGTTCCCTTGAACTCCTCAAAGATCACCTCATCCATCTTAGATCCTGTATCAACGAGGGCTGTAGCAATGATGGTCAGAGAGCCACCGCCTTCTATGTTACGTGCAGCTCCGAAGAAGCGCTTCGGTTTCTGCAGCGCATTAGCGTCGACACCACCGGTGAGTACCTTTCCAGATGCAGGAGCCACCGTGTTGTATGCACGAGCCAGACGAGTTATTGAGTCGAGGAAGATGACAACGTCATGGCCGCATTCCACCATACGCTTTGCCTTTTCCAGCACAATTCCCGCGATCTTCACATGACGGTCGGCCGGTTCATCGAACGTAGAGGCAATCACCTCAGCATTGACAGTACGAGCCATGTCTGTCACCTCCTCAGGGCGCTCATCGATGAGCAGCATCATGATATATGCTTCAGGATGGTTTGCAGCAATAGCGTTGGCAATGTCCTTCATGAGAACAGTCTTACCAGTCTTTGGCTGGGCAACGATAAGGGCACGCTGTCCCTTACCAATTGGTGAGAAGAGGTCAACGACACGAACGCTTGGGTTGGTCGTGGCACTATCTCCACAGAGAGTGAACTTCTCGTCAGGGAACAGAGGAGTGAGGTGTTCGAAAGCGACACGGTCTCTTACCTCAGACGGTTTACGTCCATTGATGGAATTCACAGTCGTGAGAGCGAAGTATTTCTCATTATCGTATGGTGGACGTACCATGCAATCAACAACATCACCAGTCTTGAGTCCATACTGTTTGATCTCCTGCTGCGAGATATAGATATCATCTGGAGAGGAAAGATAGTTATAGTCACTTGAGCGCAGGAATCCGTAACCATCCTGCAGGACCTCGAGCACGCCATTGCCCGAAATGATGTCAGTGAAGTCAAACTTGTCATCGTTGGCCTTCTTCTGAGAAGCAGGAACGAACTCATCATTATTGCTAGCGGTAGGACGGTCAAAGATGTCGAGTGAAGGAATAGCCGCCTGGTCTTCCACCGGTATGTCTAATACCGTAATAAAATCCGTACCGTCGGCCGGGTCATCCTCCCATACCTGGTCCTCATCAGGCTGTTCCTCTTCGACAGGCTCAGGCTCCTCGTCCTCGCGAGTGCGCTGTGCCATCTTCTCCTGGAGCTGCTGAAGCAAGTTCTTCTGCTCTTCCTCTTCAGCATCGCTGCCACTATCCTTAGCGAACTCCGCCTCCGGCACATCGAACTCCGCCTCTGGTACAGAGGACTCAGACTCAGGAGCGTCAGCAGATTCATTAGCAGCAGGCTCCTCAGCAGGGGTATTTTCTTCTGCAGCCTGAGCAGCCTGTTGAGCCTCCTCAGCCTCCTTCTCCGCCTTAGTCTTACGCTTACGCTTCTTGGGCTCAGGTGCCGGTTCCTCTGCAGCGGGTGTCTCTGCTGCGGTATCATTCTGTGGCAGATCAGCAAAGAGCGACGGAGTCTCCGTCTTTTTCTTTTTCCTGCTCGCAGTATCAAAGTTCTCCCCTTCGTCACCATTTACCGAATAGACGTGACTTGTATCCTTCTTAAGTATTCTTGTACGTTTTCGCTTAGGAGCAGCACTCTCTTCTGCCGCCTTGTCAAGAATAGCATAGACAACTGAGCCAAGGTCATCGTCCTGCTTAACCTTAAGACCTAATTCAGATGCTATCCCCATGAGTTGGGATACATCCATAGATTCTAATTCTTCTTTCGTATACATAGTATAACAGTACTTGAATGTCTTTTTGAAATTATAAATTTGAGGTAGATGAGCTTCTCGAACGGAAGCACTTCTTAGAAAAACGATGCAAAGGTAAGCAATATTTTGTTAACTTCCAAATTTTTTTAGTTTTTTTTTGTACCTTTGCAACCAAATTACTGATATATGGAAATTAAGAAAGCAGAATTCACCCTCAGTTCCCCCATGGTGACAATGTGTCCAAAGGATACCAAGCCGGAATATGCATTTATCGGTCGTTCCAATGTGGGGAAGTCCAGCCTCATCAATATGCTTACCAACAACAGGAAGTTGGCAAAGACATCATCCACTCCGGGAAAGACGCTTCTGATAAATCACTTTATAATAAATAATGAGTGGTATCTGGTCGACTTGCCCGGTTACGGATTTGCCAAGAGGTCGAAGAAGGAAGTTACCAAGCTGAACCAGATGATTCAGGGCTATATTCTGCAGCGCGAGCAACTCGTGAACGTGTTTGTTCTTATAGACGTCCGTCTGGAGGCCCAGAAGATCGACCTCGAATTCATCCAGTGGTTAGGCGAGTCCAGCATACCATTTACCATAGTTTTCACAAAGGCAGACAAGCTCACAGCCAACAAGGTGAATGCCAATGTTGCCGCATACAAGAAAGTACTGTCTGAGACTTGGGAAGAGCTTCCCCCGATGTTTGTTACGTCGTCAGAGAAGAAGCAAGGTCGTGACGAGTTGCTCAACTACATAGAAGAAATCAACAAGGAGCTTTCCAATGGCTAAGGAGAATCCATATCTTGACGTTCAGAACCTCACCAAGTCCTTCGGAGCTCTGGTGCTCTTCAAGGGCATCAGCTTCTCCATAGCAGAAGGACAGAAGGTCGGTCTCATAGCTAAGAACGGGACTGGCAAGTCTACCCTGTTGTCAGTGCTTGCAGGAAAAGAAGGATATGACACTGGAGAAATCATCTTCCGTAGGGACCTGAAGGTAGGAATCCTCGAGCAGTCACCCGTTTTTGACCCCGCAGAGAGCGTTCTTGACGCCTGTTTCAACCATCAGGGTGAAGAAGAAAAAGTTCTCAAGGCCAAGCAGGTGCTGACCCAGTTGAAAATCCGGGACCTGACACAGCCCATGGGTCAGCTCTCCGGTGGTCAGCAGAAGCGAGTAGCCTTAGCCAACGTGCTTCTTACCGAGCCCGACCTTCTGATCCTCGACGAGCCAACTAACCATCTTGACCTTGAGATGATAGAATGGCTTGAAGGATATCTCAGCAGAGGGAACAAGACCCTTCTTATGGTTACCCACGACCGATTCTTCCTCGACCGTGTATGTTCCGTGATCCTCGAGCTCGACGACCAGACCATCTACACCTACCGAGGCAACTACAGCTACTATCTTGAGAAGCGTCAGGAGCGAATAGACAACCGTCGTGCCGAGATAGCCCGAGCCAACAATCTCTACAGGACAGAGCTGGAGTGGATGCGTCGTATGCCCCAAGCCAGAGGTCATAAGGCACGTTATCGCGAAGAGGCATTCTACGACTTGGAGCGTATAGCCAAGCAACGTATAGAAGAACGCCAAATACGCTTAAAGTCAAATAATGTATATATCGGTTCCAAGATATTCGAGTGCCAGTATATATCCAAGAAGTTCGGTGACCTCGTGATCATGAAAGACTTCTATTATAACTTCTCAAGATTCGAGAAGATGGGCATCGTAGGAAATAACGGAACCGGCAAGAGTACCTTCATAAAGATGCTCCTCGGACAAGTCCAGCCCGACGAAGGCCGTTTTGACATCGGAGAGACGGTGCAGTTCGGGTATTTCTCACAAGAGGGACTGCAGTTTGACGAGCAGCAGAAGGTGATAGACGTTATCACAGATATTGCCGAATATATCAACCTCGGCAACGGGAAGCATCTCAGTGCCTCACAGTTCCTGCAGTATTTCCTTTTCACTCCCGAGCAGCAGCACAATTATGTATATAAGTTGTCTGGCGGTGAGCGCAGGAAGCTATACCTGTGCACTGTCCTGATGAAGAATCCCAATTTCCTCGTTCTCGACGAGCCCACCAACGATCTTGATATCGTGACACTCCAGATTCTAGAAGAATACCTTCAAGATTTCCCAGGCTGCGTCATAGTAGTCTCCCATGACCGATATTTCATGGATAAGGTAGTAGACCATCTGCTGGTATTCAAGGGCAATGGTGAGATAAAGGACTTCCCGGGTAATTATACCCAGTATAGGGAGTATCGTGGAATGTGGAATGAGGACGATGGCATGAAAAAAGCCAGGGAGGAAGGAGGTAATCGGCTTGCCGCTTGCAACCGAGGGGACGCAAGAAAGACGAAGGAGAAAGTGGAGAAGGTCCAGCCTGTGACTACGAAGAGGAAGATGAGTTATAAGGAGAAGACAGAATTCGAACGGCTGGAGAAGGAAATTGCAGCGTTGGAAGAAGAGCAGCGCAGAATGGAGGAAGAACTCTGTAGCGGAACCTTGTCAATAGAGGAACTGACCGAGAAGAGCAAACGCCTTCCACTTCTTAAAGACGAGTTGGACGAGAAGTCAATGCGCTGGCTGGAACTCAGTGAGATAGGTACGTAAGAGATGACTATAGATAGAAAAGATAAATGATAGAGCAACATTACTCATCGCAGTTATTGGAAAAGGCGGTATCAGAGTTTTCCCGTCTACCCGGCATCGGTCGTAAGACAGCCTTACGTCTGGTGCTGTGGATGTTACGTCAGGAAAACACAGATGTGGAGCAGTTTGCTGAAGCCCTTCTCAATCTTAAGCACGAGATAAAATACTGTCATACCTGTCATAATATCAGTGACTCAGACCTATGTCCGATCTGTAGTGATCCCCGTCGTGACATCTCCACCGTATGTGTGGTAGAGAGCGTACAAGACGTGATGGCTATAGAGAACACCCAGCAGTTCAAGGGTGTCTATCATGTCCTTGGGGGAGTCATCTCACCGATGGACGGTATGGGTCCTGGAGACATAGAGATCGATTCATTGGTAAGCCGGGTTTCGTCAGGCGGCATCCGCGAGGTGATCCTTGCGCTTAGTCCGACGATGGAGGGAGACACGACAAACTTCTATATCTATCGTAAGCTTGCTCCCTATACCGACGTTAAGATAAGTATTATCGCCCGTGGTATCTCTGTTGGTAACGAGCTGGAATATACTGATGAGGTCACCCTCGGACGTTCGATATTAAACCGTACAATATTTGAAGGAAAATAGTTATGAAACAAATACAACGCAAACTGATGGGGATATTCGTCACTACAATAGTGTTGCCCCTGGTATTGGTATTTCTCTTTGAGACCGAGATTCTTGGCACTGGCCTATTAGCAGGTGACAGCCAGAGTGAGTTTGTTTTTTCTGCAATAATGGAACTTGTCTCACTTGGCTCAGCCTTTCTGTCACTACGACTGTTCAAGTTCGCCAAGGTTCATTCCGACCTGGTAGCCCATAAGGAAGCAGCGCTTAAGAAGTGGGGGATATTCAGGTTAGCCATTATACTGGTTCCATTGTGGTCCGACACCATATTATATTATTTATATATGAATCCGACATTCGGTTACCTTGCGATAATCCTCGCCTTGTGCCTACCGTTTGTCTATCCCAGCCTTGGCCGTTGTGTTGCCGAAACCAGTGAAGAGAAATGAAACTATCCGTAGTCATTGTCAACTATAACGTCCGAGAGCTTTTATCCGAGTGCATCAAAAGCGTCAATACCGCCCTGACCGGTATAGATGGCGATATATATGTTGTAGACAATAACAGCAGTGACGGTTCTGTAGATTATATCCGTGACCATTTCCCCGATGTACATGTCATTGCCAACAGTGACAACCAAGGATTCGCCCATGCCAACAATCAGGCCATCCGCCAGACCAATTCCGATTATGTGTTATTGTTGAATCCCGACACTGTGGTGTTTGAAGGCACCCTCCGTGGGTGTGTAGACTTTATGGATGCCCATCCCCAGTGCGGTGGAGTAGGGGTTCGCATGCTCACCCGTGAAGGCACTGTTGCTCCAGAGTCCCGTCGTGCCATTCCTACGCCATGGGTGGCATTCCTAAAGATGCTCGGTTTTACCCGGAAGTATTACATGAGCCATCTGCCTTGGGATAAGCCCGGACAGATAGAAGTCATCAGTGGTGCCTTCTGCATGCTACGCCACAAGGCCCTCGACCAGATAGGCCTTCTTGACGAAGACTTCTTCATGTACGGTGAAGACATAGACCTCTCTTACCGCCTGTTGAAGGGCGGTTGGGAGAACTGGTTCCTGCCCTACGACATTATACATTATAAGGGTGAGTCGACGCAGAAGTCCTCATTCCGCTATGTCCATGTGTTCTATCAGGCAATGCTGATATTCTTCCGCAAGCATTATGCGCATCTCTCATTCCTCATCTCCCTTCCCATCCAGGCAGCTATCTATTTCCGTGCCCTCATGGCACTGCTCCAGATGCTGGGCGATAAGTTCAGAACATTCCTTAACCCGACAAAGACCAAAACCATCTCATGAACAGTCATCCCGAAATCATTCTCCGGGCCATTGAACCCGAAGACCTTGACCTGCTCTATCGTATAGAGAATGACAGGAGCCTGTGGAACATATCCTCCACCAATGTCCCATACAGCCGTTATGCCCTGCACGACTATATCGCCAACTCAACAGGAGACATATATAGCGACCGCCAGGTCCGCATGATGATAGAGAATTCAGAACACACCGTCGTTGGCATCGTCGACCTTGTGAATTTTGATCCTGCCCATCGTCGTGCCGAGTTAGGATTGATCATCGAGAAGCCATACCGTAAGTCAGGATATGCCCTATCAGCGATAGAAGCCATCAGCGAATATGCCGTCAGAGTGCTCCACCTCTCCCAGATATATGCCATCATCGATTTAGAAAACGTGGCTTGCCTGACCCTTTTCCGTAAGCTACACTGGGACGAGTCGTCAAGACTACATGATTGGCTTTTTACCGGTATAGAATATCATGATGCAATAGTGATGCAGAAACATTTCTGAACTTTTTTCATCGTTTTTAGAAAAAAAGCCATAAAATGTTTTGTCGGTTCGAAAAAAATTACTACCTTTGCACCCGCAAACGAAAAATGACCGAATCTGGTGCGTTAGTTCAGTTGGTTAGAATGCCTGCCTGTCACGCAGGAGGTCACGAGTTCGAATCTCGTACGCACCGCTTGGTTATTTACAAATGCAGCACTTACTGGTGCGTTAGTTCAGTTGGTTAGAATGCCTGCCTGTCACGCAGGAGGTCACGAGTTCGAATCTCGTACGCACCGCAGAAGGCCCATCGGAGAACACTTCGGTGGGTTTTTTGATACAAAACGACGTTGTTTAACATTTAAATGTTTTATTATCAATGATTTATTCAAAAGAAGTGGAAAACATGTGTAGCGTTTGCAAGGGCGCTTATCATGGACCTGCACCTATCCCTGAGGAGGGCAAGTGGGTAGCAGTAAAAGAAATCAAGGAAATTTCCGGTTACACCCATGGTATTGGCTGGTGTGCTCCTCAGCAGGGTGCCTGCAAGCTGAGCCTGAACGTTAAGGACGGTGTTATCCAGGAGGCTTTGGTAGAGACCATCGGATGTACAGGAATGACCCACTCAGCTGCTATGGCCAGTGAGATCCTCCCTGGAAAGACAATCCTCGAGGCTCTCAATACCGACCTCGTATGCGATGCTATCAACACAGCAATGCGCGAGCTTTTCCTTCAGATTGTTTACGGACGTACCCAGAGTGCTTTCTCTGAGGGTGGTCTTGCAATCGGTGCTGGTCTTGAGGATCTCGGTAAGGGACTTCGTTCACAGACAGGTACACTCTACGGAACCGTTGCCAAGGGTACACGTTACCTTGAGCTGACTGAGGGTTATATCACAAAGATGTATCTTGATGCCAACAACGAAGTTTGCGGTTATGAGTATGTTCACCTCGGCAAGATGATGGAAGCAATCAAGAACGGCATGGACGCCAATGAGGCAATGAAGAAGAACACCGGTTCTTACGGTCGTACGACAGAGGAGCAGGGTGCAGTAAAGGCTATTGACCCACGTAAAGAATAAAGGAGGATACGACAATGATAAGAAAAGTACAGTTTGAGAGTCAGGAGCGCCGTATCAACCAGGTTCTTGCTGCTCTGAAAGAGAATGGCATCAA
>DGTJ01000110.1 GCA_002393725.1 Prevotella sp. UBA4339
TTCCTGTCAACATAGACCAATACGCCGACTACCTGCCAGTGGACAGCAGCGAACTGCGCCTGCAGATGGTGCCCGAAGACACCATCTTGCGGGTGGAACGGCTGCGCGAGCTGAGCAGCTACTGGCGCAGTTATCCAAGCACCTCGCCCAAGGAACTAGTAAACCGATGCATGCAGCTCTTCCATGTGGGCAAGAGCCAGGCGTATGACGATATCAATCTGCTGAAGATCCTCATCGGCAACCTGGAGGCAACCACCAAGGAGTTTGCCCGGTGGCGGGTGAACCAGATGATAGAGGAAGACCGACAGGCCGCACGGCGTGATGGCGACTGGCGGGCCGTGGCCTCGATGCAGAAGAACTACATCCTGAACAACCAGACGGATAAGCCGGACACACCCGACATGGCCTTCGACAAGATTGTGCCGCTACAGATAGAGCCGACGGATGACCCGAGCGTATTGGGCATCAAGGCACCCAAGAACCTCCGTGCCCGACGCGACAAACTCATCAAGCAGTTCTCTAAGGACGATGAATATGTTGAATATACTGAGGTGCCATCGACCGATGATAAGGAGGAAAAGTAATGGCAGAGAAGCAGAAGCAATATTTCAACGACGCGCAGCTCTACCCGCTCTATATGTCGCCACGCGACCTTGTTTGCGAGATGGGACGTGGCACGGGCAAGGGCCTCATTGATGCTGCCCGGCTGATGCAGGTGATGCAGTGGATGCCCGGCTCCTGCACCGGCTTTGTCTCTCCCTCTTTCAAGAAGTGCCTCACTACCACGCTGCCCTCGCTCCTGGTACACTGGGAGCGATGGGGTTATAAGCGCGATATTCACTACACCGTCGGCAAGAAACCGTGGAAGGCCTTGAAGTGGAAGGATCCTATCTTCACCCCGCAGAACTGGGAGAACTGCATCGGCTTCTACAACGGCTCGGTCTGCCAGATCATCAGCCAGGACCGCGAGGGCATGAGCAACGGCATGTCGATAGACCATGTCTTGATAGACGAGGCAAAGTTCGTGGAATATGAGAAGCTGAAGAACGAGACAATGCAGACCAACCGTGGCAACGAGATGTACTTCTCGAAATGTCACCTTCACCATGGGCTGACCATCACCTGCGACACGGCTACGACAAAGAAAGGCTCCTGGTTCATGCAGTACGAACAGAAACAGGATAAGGAACTGGTGAAGGTCATCGAGGGACTGGTGTATCTGAAGTGGCAGACCAAGCAGCGCATGAAGGCCCACCCGGAGCGGGCCAAATACTACCAGGCAGAGATTCAGAAGCTCGACCGTGACTTATTTATTCTCCGTAAGAACTGCCTGCTGTACTGCCGCTATTCCTCGCTGTTCAATTTGGCAGTCCTGGGTGAGGACTTCATCAGGCGCATGAAGCGCGATCTGCCGGCACTGACGTTTGCCACCTCGATCATGTGCAAGCACATCGGCATCGCCCGCGATGGATTCTATGGATCCATGCGCGAGAGCGTCAACTGGTACACGGCTCCCAACACGTCGAAGCTGGCACTGGAGATGGTGGGCAGTCTGGAAGACAGCTGCCTGCTGGATGCTGACTGTGACCCGAATGCCCCATTGGTGATAGCCTTCGATGCGAACACGAACATCAACTGGCTCGTGGTTGGCCAGGTGGGCATTGACGGCAAGCTCTATGTGCTGAAGTCTTTCTATGTGAAGTACGACACCATCGATGCCGTCGTGGCGCTCTTCAATGCCTATTACAAGTACCACAAGAACCGTCAGGTGTACTTCGTATTCGACTCGACGTTCAAGGGGCAGGGCTACGGTGCCAACCAGAACGAGGACTTCTATATTCTCATCACCAACTTGCTTTTTTCTGCCGGATGGGTGGTGGAACAGGTGTATATCGGCAATCCCATGCACCACGTGGACAAATATCATCTCATTAACCGCATGTTCGTAGGCAAGGCCGCCCATCAGGTCTTTATCAACCAGGATAACAATGCAGACCTCCTTCTCTCGATCACTACCGCCGCAATCTACAATGAAAAGAAGGATAAGCGAGGCGAGAAGCTGGCCGAGACAGAGGAAGACAAGCTCGAGGCCCGCACCGACGGCTCTGATGCTTTCGATACCCTGTGCATAGGTGTGGAGAAGTTCATCCCGGCATACGCCTTGCAGGCATCGACAGGCTTTACCTCTTATTTTGGTGGCTAACTGTCAGCTACGACAATCCCTGTACTACTTTCTCACAATGATTTGTTTATGTAATCCTGGCAGGCTTTCGCAGTGATGCGCAGGTCTGCTTCTTTTTTTGTGGTTGCCACAGCCTTTATTGTCAGTTCCTATTTGACATTTGGCCACGACCGCAGATTTTCTTTTCCTTCATGACTTGATTTTGTGATGTCATAAGGTTCTTGAATGGATGACTGTCATCTTCTGATTGCGCCCACCGTGCCCCGCCCACCCTGGCCGTAGTGGTGCCTGTAGGCAGCACTATTGCCCGGGGACGGTGGGCGCAGCGGGTATAACCCGCAGTTTTGGTATGCAAAGCATCTGTGTAGGTGGCCCATCAGCATCCTTCATGCGGTTCTTCTGCCTGATGGTGGCAGCGGATGTGTCAATAGGTTTCTCCCTCACACTTGGCTCTCTGCCTCCTCGGTAGATGGTTAACGATACCGGATATTACCTGCTTGTGCGATTCCCAGACGGCTTTTCCTCGTTGAAGCGATGTTGTAACTGGATTCTATGTGCCATAATGCTTTTTACTTGTTTCGACATGTTTTGCCTATTGCCTCTGGCACTCTTCTATTTTTCCTTTGCAAAGTTAGCGCAGGCGGCATTCTGCAAGGTCAAGCAGCGTTGTCTCTAAAATTTTTCAAGGAATTTGGGGTGCAGTTGCGCCGGAAACCAAATTCCCAAGGCCGGGGCTTGAAAAATTTTCGGCCAAACCTTGCATTTGCATGCCTTTTCCCTGCTGCTCTTTTATGCACGTAAAAATTACAAAGAGCGCCCAGGCGCAAAACATTAAAGTCAAACAAATAAAAATCAAACAATTATGACACATCCAGTTCAAACATCATCGCTTTTCAACAAGAGCCGTCTCTACAGTAATCGCTACTACAGCGGTAATCTCTATCAGGTAGTCGTCAACACCGAGGATGGCGAGAGCTACGAGTATGAGGTAGAAGCCGACACATTTGCCGATGCCACCAAGCAGGCTGAGAACTTCGCACTGGACCTGATGGTCGATATCACCTACATAGAGTGCTACTGCATGTAACAGTCATCCAACGTAATTCAAGAACCAAAAGTATAACATCCAAAAATTTACAAGTCATGGAAAAAAGAGAAATTATTGCATCGATCGTGAAGTCAAACAAGAGTGACAACAATGTATGGGCAGTGTCCATCACTGGAGATGAGCAGCCGAGCGCACACTGCAAGACAGCCTACAAGGCTATGCGTTTCATGTTCCTTCTGAAAAAGCAGACGGGATTGTATATCGCAGCTGAAAGCCTCGCACAACTGTCAGCGGAGATAGCCTTTCAGAAGGCTGAGCAGGCTGCCGAGGAAGACCCTCAAGGGTTGAACGAAGCATCAGAGGTGCAGGCCGACGAGCCAAAGCCCAAGGCCAAGCGCAAGCCTCGCTCAAAGAAATCTGAAGAAACGGCGGCAGTTCCTCAATGAAGGGGCTGCTGCTTTTGTTTTACCCTGTAATAGTGATAGCCATGATGAAGTTCGCCCTTTACAGCTACATCCCACAGCGGTTCCAGAGAAGAGCCACGTTTGAGGAGCAGGATATCTGCCGGATGATTATCGGCTTCAAGGACGGCAGAAACGTTTACACACGTTGGGCTGCAAGACAGTTCTCGAGGGCGTTGGCAGCTATGAACCTGACTGATACCGTTATCGTCTGTATCCCTGCAAGTTCGAAGTACGCACACGTCCGTAGATGGAAACGGTTCTCTCAGCTGCTTTGCAAACAGACGGGAGCTATTGACGGTTTCAGCCATATCGAGGTGTGCGGCAACCGCAAACGGGCACACATCACTGGTGAATACGAGCTTGCCACGAACATCAAGCACCTGGTCAATATCGACGCCGACTATTTCAGAGGTAAGAACGTGTTGGTCATCGACGATATCTACACCACAGGGCGTTCATCGGATGCGTTCATCAGTGCCATCGAGGCCACAGGTGCACACGTCCGAATAGCCATGTTCCTGGCTAAAACCAGATGGTTCGGCTATCATAGAGATTAAGCAGGTTTGAATCTGCTTATTTTCTACATGGTGCTGAAAGAGACGATGCCACATTCAGCAGAGGGTTTGCAGCAGTGAGGCAACTGCAGGCATACTATGGGCAACGTTATGGCTCATGGGAGCCGACTCTTATGCCTATAGTATGCCTGCTGTCACCTCACCTCTGCCTGATACGACTACGTCTATTCTGCTATGCGCAGACTAATGCTTATGCCCTTGATGGGCATCTTTTCGTGTTTTCTGCTACTCGCAGACTGATGCTTATGCCCCTTTGATGGGCATCTATTGGTGTTTTCTGCTATTCGCAGACTGATGCTTATGCCCCTTTGATGGGCATCTATTGGTGTTTTCTGCTATTCGCAGACTGATGCTTATGGCCAGTGGCCATCTTCTTTCCCGCCCTCGACCCCCTGCGCACCTGAACGTCTGGCCGACGTTCCTGTATGTTGTGGTGGTATGGCACTGGCTCCGTTTCTCTTCGGTGTCAGGTGTTGTCTGGAGAGTCTTGACGGCTGAATGTGGCTGTTCGGATGGGAGAGAAGGTGAGGTGGCGTCTGGTCAGCCACCACCTCGCCTACACACCCATCACGTGCCAGGGCAACACGGCCACGTCCAGCCAGACACTCCTGACAACACGTGCCACCTGCGCTCCACTGCGACAGTTGCTCATACCACCACAACATACAATGTCCTACAGACATAAAGGTGCTTGCCAGAGAAAGCCTACGGCCATAGGTATGGTGCAGGAAGTCTGTAATATTGCAGACACCCTTGCACCCATAGCTTGCGGCACTGATGGAGATGATAGGCCATTGCACATTGTATGTGTAACGGCTTATCACTCCATAGAGCCGCCACAACCGCGGATGCGCCCCACCATTTTCGTGGCCTCGCGAAAATGACACTGCCCCGAAACAATCCACACACGCTGTGACAAAAATTCGTGACATATTCCGCTATGGCAAGTGGGGCAAGTCGCTTCGGGGCGTAGGGCGGTGGGGGCTGCTTTCGCAGTTGGGATGCGCTTTTTGCGCACCGCGCGGCCCGAAAAGTCCCTAAAAATGGACTTTCCGGGTAAAGAGGTAGTGGAAAAATCTGGAAAATTCCCGCAAATCACCGCGTGACTTGCCACCACTTGCCGCCTGATGGGCGACACTTGCCGGGCTTTTCGAGGCAACTTGCCACGAAAAGCGGGAATTTTCCAGCTCTTTCCACTTTATTGCTCATTCCTTGCTCGATGCAAGGAAACTTTTGTACCTTTGCAGCAGCAAACTTTAATTTACTTCAATATGAGAAAGATTCTATTTGTATTAGTGATGGCTCTGATGAGCCTTGGCGCACAGGCGCAGAATGTAACGGAACCGGGTGAGAAATATCCCGTTTATTGCACCGTAATGGGATATAATGCATGGGGGTTCGGTAAGGTAAAAGCCCGTCTTGACATGGGCAGGACTCAGCCACATACTGAAGACTATGAGTATATCTATGATGGTGGGAAGAAACGTAAGTTCAATACCATGATGGAGGTTCTCGACTATATGGCTAAGCGTGGGTGGAAAGTTCATTCTACTTACATTGTGACTGAGGGAATGGCAAAGCAAAATGTCGTACATTTCCTAATGGTTAAGGAAGTGGCTTCTGACACTGAAATCGATGAAGGACTGGAACTCGGCACAAAAGAATAAATTACACCCCGTCTAAATAATCATACTTTTTCCCGAAATCACTTGGTGGTTTCGGGATTTTGTCGTACCTTTGTCAACGGTTTCAAAACAGTGGTAGTCCACTCGTCAGGGCGCACGTCACGCGCTCAGTACATAGTATTGGGCCTTTCTTATGGTCAAAAGGCAATGCCTTACTGAGGGATTTATCCCGTATAGCGGCTGCCTTCTCGTAAAACTTTACTGCCCTTCGGGTGAGTCACTGTTTTGAAACCAACGGGAAGTGCAGCCGTTTCTCTGTCTCCTCGCCAGTGGGGTACGCTGGTAGGTTTCAAAACAGTGCAATATGCAACAGACAATTCAGCTTGGGCAGGTTCAGCCCTCAGTTCTTTCCAGAGTGGAAAGTGCTGTAGAGAACTTGAAAGTGTGGTGGGGTGCCACCAGCAAATCGTTTACGGCCCTCTGTGCCACAGACAAGGGCGAAGTGTTCACTCATGGCGACGTGGTGAAGGCTCACCTTGCGCTCGCCGCAGTACTCATCTTAATAGGAATAGGAGGTGCGCTATGATTACCCTACTAACCTTGCTGCAGGATGATAGCCTCCATCTGCGGCAGTTCCGTGAGCAGACAGCTGAGATGGTGGCCGTGTGCGACCAGATGAGCCAGGCACGGACTCCGGCAGAGCTGCTGCACCACCAGCGGGCCTACCGCCGTCTGGCCGACATGCAGGATGCGACTAATTACCGCCATGAGCTCCGCGTTCGTGGTATCAGTAAACGACTAAACATGATGTGATATGACACGGATAGAAGTTAGCAACAAGGAAGGAAGCAAGGAAGCTTCTTTCGTACAGAAGCTGCTCGACAGCTATTTCATGTTCCGCGACTGTCTGCCCAAGGTTGGCTACATCCAGGAGAACAAAACCACGCAGCAGATCCAGGACGAACTGGAACCGATGTACAGCGTGACCACTGGCGAGATTGCCGGCTACATGTTGGAACATGACTACCAGCCTACCAACGAACAGGACGGCACCGTCACGTGGGCCATCTGGAGGCAGGCATAAAACGAAAGAGAACACATTTTTTTACATTTTCCCGTGAGGGCGGTGCGTCGTGATGATGCGCCGCCCTCTGTATTTTTACTTCCCTTTATTCTTATTTACCTTTGTATGAAAAAAGACGCAATGGATCATAGCAACAATGACAACATACGAGGATTGCGCAGCATAGAGTTCAGTTCCATGCTGCCTGATCTGCAGATCAGTGCCACCGGCAAGACACTGGTGGAGGTGAGCATCGACGGCGAAACCGTCTTCAGCGAACAGATGTGGCCGGGAGACAACGGCATCGTACTGGAAGACCTGCGAGATCTGGTGGAGCCCTACTGCGACGCACGACAGACGGTGGAACTGGAGGTGAACGGCCAGCACGCCACGGTGGTGTGCTGTCATGCCGACTTCGGCGAGGAAACGGCCGAGCACTATCTGCAGAACCACTTCCTCAGCATCCTTCAGGGACGGAAACTCACCGCCCTAGGAAGATTGGAGTTACTGCCCGTGCAGGGTACCGGTGAGACGGCCACGTGCACCGCCATCTACAGCGACGGCAGCAATGCGACGTTCAGTGTCGAAACGTGGCTGGAGAAAACTCACTTCACAGAATACGACGTGTCGCCATCGAATTTCATGACGACTGGAAAAACGCTCATCGGCTACACCATCAGCGTGGGCAGCCGAACGCAGGAGTACGAGCTGGATCTTTCCGCTCCCGACTGCGCCCCCATACTGATCTTCGAAAACAGCTTCGGTATGGAAGAGGTGTTCTACTGCACCGGCCTGCACAAAGTCGCCCCTACATATAAGCGCTTATCCTCTTACATTGGCCGTATTCAGCGCAACTACCGCATTGTAGAAACTCGTGCTTTCCATGCCGACACAGGCCCGCTGACCATGCCCATGGCCAACTGGCTCGATGACCTATTCCGTTCGAAGTACGTGCGCGTGGCCAACCTTTATGACGGCATGATCACACCCGGCAAGGAGATTCTTATCACCGACTCCAAGAGTGAATATTCTAACGACGATGCCGAGATTCCCCGCTTCACCTTCACCTACCAGTACGCCCAGAGCAACCATAATGTGGTGGATCTGCGGAGAGCAGGGCGCATCTTCGACAATACTTTTGACAACACTTTCAACTGATGGAAAACAAAAAAGCAATACATATCAACGAGGCCATGCAGATAATGGACTTGGCCAGGGAACGGAAGCAGACCGTGAACCTGAAGGTGTGGGAACTGCAGACGGGCAATGTCATCGAGTACCGGGGATGGCTCGTATCGAGCAGCAACTGGAAGGGCGGCTGGCACCGCGTCATCAACCCGGCAAACAACCAGATCCGCACGGTGCCCGACATCCTGATTCATGAAATTAACGGATTATCAATATACCTGTAGAGATATGGAAGAAAAGAAAGACCTGTTGCGCGTTGGTACCAACGGTGACTATGACGTATATGAGATGATGCCTTCGACGGTGGTCGACGCGCTGGAGGGTGTGCAGTCGGAGTTCATCACCCGCTATGGCGGTGACTCCGACAGCGGCTTTGCCGATGCAGAGGACGATGACATCGTGCAGACCATCGGCATCGGCGGCCGGCAGTACGAATATGTGCCATGGGGTGGCGACAATATGCTGCCCTACCACGTGCAGACGCTCATCGGCAAGAACATGGTGACCTCACAGTGCCAGCAGTTCAACTCGCTGGTGAGCTACGGTCAAGGGCTGCAGTTCTTTAACCGTGGTACCGAGCAACGGGCCACCGACCCGGAGATACGGCAGTTCTGCCTCAGAAACGCGCTGCACCTCCAGTTCTGGGAGCAGGCCACCGACATGAAGTACTACTTCTTCTCGGTGCTGCAGATCTCGCTTTCGCGTGACGGCAGCAAGATTGTGCAACTGCGCCATGAGGATGCCTGTCACTGCCGCTTCTCGCCCCGCAACAAAAAGGGAAGCTCGGAGTATGTCATCATAGCCAACTGGCGCAAGGCAAACCCGAAGAAGGCCCGTGTGCTGCCCCTGCTCGACGAAGTGGACCCGCTGGGCGACCTGATGGTGCGCCTGGGCCGTGAGCCAGACCCCGAGACGGGTAAGCGCACGGCCGGTACAGCCGACCGCCACTTTGCCGTGGTGTGCCGCGTGCCGACAGTGGGCCACCAGATTTACCCCATACCCTATTATTACAGCATCTTCCTCGATGCCTGGTATGATATCTACCGCCTCATTGGTACGGGCAAACGATACATGATCAAGAACACGGCAGCTCCCCGCTGGCAGGTGGAGATCCACAAGAACTACTGGAACAACGTCTGCAACGAGGAAGGCATCAGCGACCCAGAGAAGCGTAAGGAGCGCATCAAGCTGGAGCGCGAGAACATCACCAAATTCTGTACCAAACCGGAGAATGCCGGCAAGGCATGGATTACCAGTTACGACACCGTGCTGGAGGGAAAAGAAACGCGCATGGTTCGTGTCTATGCCCTCGGTGCAGACAAGAAGGAAGGTGGCGACTGGAGCGAGGACATGGGCGAGGCTGCTAACTCGCTGTGCTTCGCCATGGGCGTTCACCCGAACATGGTAGGTGCCACGCCGGGCAAGTCCCAGATGAACAACTCCGGCAGCGATAAGCGCGAGCTGTTCAACCTGAAACAGGCCATCGAAAAGCCCTGGCACGACGTGATGGAAGTTCCCTACCACGTCATGATGCACTTCAATGGGTGGGATGAGAAGTACGACATCAAGGTGCCCATGATAGAGATGACCACACTCGACAAGAACAAGGAATTCGACATAAAACAAGACTGCAATGAATCTGGAAATAACAAAGACTGACTTTGAACGGGCCATTCCTGCAGCCCGAGAGCCGAATGGAAAGATCTTCGACGTGATGATTGGTGCCATCATGAACAAGGTGGAGGTGATAGGTTGCCATTATCTGGGAGATCCTGGTATAGCTGCTGTAGAGGACAGAGAGAGCACCGTGGGCGAGATTCTGCGCCCGCTGGTGAAGCAGCTGGCCTGTGTCATGGCTTTCCTTGAAGAAATGCGAGGACTCGACCTGGTACTGACCGCCACCGGATTCGGTGTCGTTTCATCCAACAACACTGCACCGGCTTCGAAGATGCGCGTCGATGCGCTCGATGGCGACCTGCGCCGCAAGGAGTGGCTGTTGCGCAGTGACCTCGTCACCCATCTCTTCGAGGTGGAAGGCTGGGCCGATACCGAACAGCGGCATATCAATGTCTGTACGCTCTTCTATCGCTTCACAATGCTGGAGCAGTATGCCGGCATCTCTCATCCAAAACCAGAGGACTGGAGTATGAACGTTCCTGCTATGCTGGCAGCCGACAGCTATCTGCGAAAGCATATCGGCTACGATTATATGGAAGAGCTGCTGCAGCAGCTAACTTCAAACAACCTGAGTGGGAGCAATCTCCCAGTGGCGGTTCTCTGTACGAAGTTTATTGGTGCTTGGATCGCACAGAACCACCAACTGAAGGAAGAGTTGTATATGCGACTGATTAACCGCATGGAAGCTGACCTCTCACTCTATCCCAAGTATGCTGACAGCGAGGCCTACCGCCTGAATCACTTCAAACCCTACGAGAACCATGCAGAAGACAGCGCCTTCCACTTTGTCGGCTGACGGTGTGCTGCACCTCACCTGTCCGCGCTCCTGGAAAGAGATGACCGAGGAGCAGCTGCGCTATGCGCTGCATGTCATCGGCTGTGGGCTGTATTCCTCTGTAGAGGGCCGTACACTGATGCTGCTGCGCTTCACCGGCATAGAGGTGAAGGAGAAAACACCCTACGGATGGGCCTGTAGTGTGTCCGTCGCTTTGCCCAAAGGCAAGCAGCGCAAACATCAGTTCTTCATGCAGTCGTGGCAGGTGCAGGACATGATTAAGCAGCTGGAGTTTGTCGACAGCTACGAGACCTTCGATGTGCGGTTGGAGAGTATCGGGGGCTTCAAGGCTGTCGACGGCCTGCTGCATCGCGTCATGTTCCAGGATTACCTGAACATGGAAAAATACTATCAGGGTTATCTCGCTACCAAGCAGCATCGGTATGCACTCGGACTGGCCAAGCTGCTTTATCCCGGTGGGGTAAAGATCATCGACGATGCTGAGCTGACAAACTGCGTGATGTGGTTCTCGTATGTGAAGAAGCAGTTCTCTAAGTCCTTCCGTCATTTCTTTAAGCCAGCCCCAGAGGGTGGCAAGACGATAGACTGGGTGGAACAGATGAACGTTCAGATCAGAGCACTGACCGACGGTGACATCACCAAGGAGAGCGCGGTATTGGAGAAAGACTGCTGGCGTGCGCTGACAGAGCTTGATGCCAAGGCGCGTGAGGCAGAAGAATTCAGAAAGAAATATCCTAAAGCATAACAAGATGGAACAAGAGCAATTTGATGCCCTGGAATACTTCGAAACACTGGGTAAGAAGAACAAACTGGCCAAGAAGAACGGCTTCGTGGTGGACTATTGCAGTGGCCCCGGTGCACTGGAGCCGATGATGGCAGAGTACCGCGATGCCCAGAACTTCATCTTCATTGATGACACCACCAGCGGCAACACCTTCAGCAATAAGACGGGGTGGTTCGACCGCAATGTGTACTGTGTCCACATCCTTGCAGGCTATGAGTATGGCAATGCCGAGAGCTATAACCAGGCTCTCCGTCTGTGCCGAAAGTTGTTCCGGCAGTTCCTCTCACGTATCATCAAGGACAAGGAGAGCTATAAGTACGGCACACAAATGATGTATCTGAACACCAGCAACGTCTATTCGAATGAGTATGGCCGCTATTCCTTCAACGGGTGTACAGGGCTGTTTTTCCAAATACAGAACGATGAGCCGACAGACCTGGTGTTTGATGCTGATGAGTGGGAGGAGTAGAGCATGGGGTACATGAAGCGCATGGCGGAGAACCGCCGACAGTCATACCGCCGTGGCCGTGTGCAGGTTATGAGCGAAATAGCTTTGGTTGAACAGCAGTGGACGCGCAATCAAGTAGCCTACTGGCAGGAACGTATCGATAAGCTGCGCATCAATGATACTGGTGCGCTGCGCTCCAGTATAGTTGGCATGGTGCATACTGGTCCGATAACAACCATTGAACACTCATTCCTTTTATACGGGAAATATGTCAGTGATGGCGTAGCACGCGAGTTCGGTAAGGGCTACACCGACAGTATGGGAAGAACCTATGAAAGTCATCGTGGCGGCGAAGGTACGTGGAACCGTGGTCAACTTCCGTTCCTCTTGCCTGGTGGTGAGGAGTATCGTCGCAAACATCACTTAGACGAAGCTAAGAAAGTCGGTCCGGCGTGGGGAGGACGCGAGGCTGGTGGACAGCCACACCGCCAGCGTGACTGGTTTTTCCGTAAATATGCTGCAGGCCGTCATGTTCTAAATGAACTCGAAATGGCAGCCTACGGCCAGGCATACCAGGGAATGCTGACGCAGGCTGTTGACGGCTTGTTCCATCGCACCCGCTTCCTGTAGTTTTATCTACGCGCATAAGGGGGTATCTTTGCATTGATAAATTTTGTTTCATAAGCTTAAATTAAAATGATTAAGAAGTGATGGCAGCACTCACATACAATCAGATATATGAGCTGTTAACCACTGTTCGGGACGAACGGAGGATACACGCCAACACGGCTACCCGCGTAGGAGAGGCCATGCTGGCGCTGCTGTCATACATCGCAACTGCCCCTTACCTGCGAAAGGACCAGGCAGATGCAACAAACTATCTCCTGTCGCTGCTTGCTGGGGCTGTCGTGGGTGAGTCGGGGCAGATACGACTCAACCCCGACGGCTCCATCAGCTGCAAGCGGTTAGTGGTGGAAGGCAGCGCTGTCTTCGATGAACTGGTGTTCAACCACCAGAACGTGTTAGAGGGCGATACGTATTTTACCGACAGGGGAATCATCGAGTCAGTGCAATATATAGGCAACGGCCAGTACCGGTTGGCTATGCGCAAGTTGTATGAAGATGACCGGGTCACCTTCCACACCTACGATGTGCTGAAGTGCGCGATGAACAATCTGGATGTGGGGCATACCTACCGCACATCGTGGATGCGCGTGGACTCGGTGGATCTCGATGCCAACAGCATCGATGTGACCCTCTACGACAACGAGGATGTGCCGGGTGGCGTGAACTATGCGCCGGAGCCTGCTGCAAGAATGATACGCTGGGGCAATCAGGTGGATCCGGACCGCCAGCAGGTGTTCTTCGTCAGCTCGAAGGATGGAAGATTCCTGTTCCTGCAGGGAGTCACCAAGCCCATCCTCGACGATGGCAACTACTCGGCCTTCGTCGGCCTGCCTCCTGACCTCGACTGTCTGA
>DGTJ01000090.1:0-45644 GCA_002393725.1 Prevotella sp. UBA4339
TTGGTTTGCAACATAGAAGTGTCAGACACTTTGCAAAACCCACAAGACCTAACATTTAATATTTGTAATTGTCTTATTTTTAATTAGTTATGCGCTCAAAACATGCTTCTCAAACCTAACAAAGAGGTAACAAAGACCTAACATCAGACCTAACACAAGACCTAACACAAGACCTATGTATAGCTGCCCATTCCCGAGCAGAGCTCGTCTATCCGTAGCCATTTCTCTTCTTGCGTCCCTTCGGTAGCAAGCGAGCGGAGGGGAGCGGCTGCGCCAGCAGTCAACCAAGTCTTTGTCCTGAACCATAGAAACGAGGCGGGGCATGTTAGGTCTTGTGTTAGGTCTGATGTTAGGTCTTTGTTACCTTTATGTTAGGTCTTGGAAGGGGCAGAATCCCTCGGAAACCCTTTTGTACAGGGACTTTTGCGAAAACCAATGTTAGGTCTTGCGATAAATGCCATTTATTCTCCGATACTTGGCACTTATGAATAAATACTTGGCACTTATTGGTCGATAAGTGCCAGGTATCGGATGCGGTGAGTGTCTGCTTGCCGGTGGAGATTATTCCCATTAAAGGGAACGCTTCAGTCCCACGCTGGGACTGCGATGTTCCCACGTTGGGACTGAAGCAGTCCCAATGTGGGAATGTTGCTCGAGCCTAATGGTCGGACATAGTCGCTGTGCAAAGTGTCTGACACTTTGCACTTTGCACGGATTTCTGAACTGCAACACTGCAGCAAGTGCAACGGGCGAGAGCAGAGGAAAAAAAAAAGAGCCTGCAGGCATTCTGCAGGCTCTCCTTTTGGATATCAATATTCGAAACTTACTTGTCTTTGATTGGAGGTTTCTTACCACCACCCACAATGTTCTCTAACTCTTCCTGTGACAGAGCCTTAGGGTCCTTTTTTTCATCTTTCTGCTTCATAATTCTTACAGTTTTAAATTGTTAAACATATTGTCGCTCAGACGTTGTTTGTTCTAATAGACAGTGCAAAGATACAACAACTCGGGCAAGATTCCAAATATTTCCTCCAAAATTTCTTCGATTTGTTGCGACAGGGCTGGCTATTTGCGACAAAACGCGAAAAATGCCTCATTTTTGGTCTCACGGGTCTCACGGTCTCACGGTCTCATTGGTCTCACGCACCATACAAAGAAAAAGAGGGGTGTGTTTATAAAGGTACGTAAAATTCCTGAAACTAGCAAATAAATTTTGGTGTTTCGCCCGAAATTTCGTAACTTTGCACGCTGTATGAGAAAACTGATTTGGATAATAGCAGCGATATGCCTGATAGCAGGCTGCGGCCAGTCGTATGAGGAGACCAAGCGCATCAGCAGGGCTCAGCGCATCAGACTGGCAAAGGAAGACTCTGCCGCACTGAAGATAGCAGTGCTGCCTACGCTCGACTGTCTGCCATTCTATCTGGCTGAAGACCATAATATGTTTGACACCGTGGTAGACATTCGCCTGAAACTCTTCACGGCACAGATGGATGTAGACACGGCGCTGACAAACAGTCGTGTGGAGATAGCAGTGACCGACCTGGTGAGGGCTGAGAGGATGATAAAGCAGGACACCACCATCGGCTATCTTACGGCCACCAATGCCTACTGGCAGCTTATCACCAACCGTATGGCCAGAATGACTCAGCTGAAGCACCTCGACGACAAGATGCTGGCAATGACCCGCTACAGTGTGACTGACATGCTGGGCGACATGGCTGTAGACAGTGCGAAGCTGAAGCCGGAGCGAGTGTTCCGTATACAGATAAACGATGTGAACGTGCGCCTTAAGATGCTGGAGAACAACGAGATGGATGCCCTGATAATGACTGAGCCACAGGCAGCACAGGCCAGACTGCTGAAGCACAAGGTGATACTCGACACTCGCAACCTGAACATGAAGATGGGGGCTGTGGTGATGAGAAACAAAGTAATGGGTGACGACAGCCGCAAGCGACAGCTGGAAGTGCTGGTAAAGGGATATAACGAGGCCTGCGACTCGATCAACCAGCGTGGAGTAGGGGCATACGCCGACCTCGTCATGAAGTATTGCAAGGTGAAGAAGAATACGGTAGAGTCGCTGAAGGACATCAAGTTTGAAAAGATCTCCAAGCCGCGACCTGAAGATATAGAACGAGCGAGGAAATGGCTCTCTAAGAAATGATGATGGCAGAGCATAAGAATCTACAAGACGTCTACGAGAATCTGTTGCTGAAGAATCTCTCAGCTGCGATGGACTCGATGCAGATATTCCTGTCTGTCAGGCCCAATGGCAATGATGCCGACACCCTGAACAGCATAAGGACAGACTTCCAGCTGATGACAGACTACTGGAAGCGCGGATACAGTGACCCTCAGGCTGAGGCACTCTACGACAACTTGCTGAAAAGGATGTATGCCTTCTATGTGTACGAGAGTATCGTGTACGAGGTGAACGGCTCTTCGATGCTCGGTGAGGTGTACAGCAGGACGTCGCAGGTGGTAAGCTCACTGTCGATAACCGACCTGCAGCACCTGCTGGAGAGTTTCGTATCAGACGTGGCAATGCTCGAACTGGAGCATGAGCATAAGCGTGGCGAGAAGAAGAGAGAGCTGTATCAGCGGCATCACAAGCTGATGAACGACTGGTTCGACTATATGTATATCTCGCCGGCATGGAATGCTGAGCAGGCGGAGGAAATGACGAGACTGCTGCTTTCTCCTACTGTGGACACCAACGACCAGCAGCTGTTTGTGAGCAGCATCACTATAGCCGTAGTCAACCATTTTGACGTTAATAAGCTGAAGGTGCTGCTGAATGTGTATCAGAATACCAATGATGAGGCAGTACGTCAGAGAGCCTTGGTGGGATGGGCGTTTGCTGTCAACGACGAGATACTCCCTGTGCTCTATAGGGATGTCGTTGCTGAGATAGAGAAACTGCTGGAGAGAAAAGAGGTATGCGAGGAGCTGGTGGCTCTGCAGCAGCAGATATACCTCTGTCTGAATGCCGAGAAGGACAACAATACCATTCAGAAGGAGATACTGCCCGGCTTGCTCAATAACAGCAACTTCAGAGTTACCCGCAACGGCATAGAAGAGGTGGAAGACAGCTCGATGGAGGATATACTCCATCCGGATGCCGAAGAGCGCAGGATGGAAGAGCTGGAGGAGAACTATCGCAGGATGCAGAATATGCAGAAGCAAGGCTCGGATATATACTTCGGAGGATTCTCGCAGATGAAGAGGTTCGCTTTCTTCAAGGAGGCCATGAACTGGTTCGTGCCATTCTATAAGGACCATCCAGGCATTTCGGATATAATGGATAAGTTCCACGGGAATCGCTTCCTGGAGCTGATGATGCGTATGGGGCCGTTCTGCAACAGCGACAAGTACTCGTTCATCCTCGGATTCTCACAGGTGGCAGAGAGGATGCCAAAGGAGATAATGAAGATGCTGGAGACGGGAGAGGCGAGCATAGAAGATTCGCTCAGTGATGAGATGAAGTCGGCAGCATTTGTACGTAGGACATATCTGCAGGATCTGTATCGGTTCTACCGGCTGTTCAGCTACAGGGGTGTGTTCAGGAACCCATTTGAGCAGGAGGTGTGCCTCTTCTTCGCAAACAGTATCTTCTCGCATACACATCTCGAACCGTACTTCACTGAGATCGCTTCATCACTCATGAAGCGCAAGCGAGTAAAAGAGGCCGCAGCAGTGCTGGACAATGTGGGGGAGGCAAGGAGAGACCTGAGATTCTACCTGATGACGGGATATCTGTCGCAGAACTACATGTGTGACTTCTTGTTTGCTGCCGACCCCGTGCATGAGAGTTTCAACAGAGCACTTGAGATTGACCCCGCCAGCGAGCAGGCACTCAACGGCCTGGCGAGGGAGTGCTTCAAGCAACAGGAGTATGGCGAGGCATTGGATTATTATGACCGTCTGCTGACAATCAATCCTGAGAAGAGAAACTATCTGCTGAACCATGCTGTCTGCCTCACTAAGCTGAAGCGTTATGAGGATGCACTGAAGGAACTCTTCAGGCTGAACTATGAACTGCCGGATGACAAGAGAGTGAACAAGGTGCTCGCTTGGACTCTTACCTGCGACGGAAAGTATGAACAGGCTGTCAAGCTATACCATCAGCTGCTGTCGGAAAAAGCCGATGCTGAGGACCTGCTGAACTATGGATATTGCCTGTGGTTCAGCGGCAACGTATCTGATGCGGCAGACTGCTTCCATCGCTATCTTAAGGAGACAGGAGAGAAGAAAGACGTGATACTCGATATAGAGTATGACCTTATCAAGGAGAAAGGCATCACTCTGACTGAGCAGCAGATGATGCTCTATATTCTCTGACCTTGAGGCAGGCTTTCTCGTAGAGCCATGTCCCGGCAAGGGGAATACCTACTCCGGCGATGGTATAGAGTATCCAGAAGCAGTCCTGCTGGGAATAGTCGTGGATGACCATGTGGCATCCTATCTGGCGAATGTCCAGGCCGTAATACCAGATCTTAATCAGGCTTACTACCTTGTAGGATACAATGTGGAAGATGAATATATTAAGGGTGTGATTACCTATATAAACCAACAGGCGCTTAAGCATATTGTCGCATCTGTCAATCCAGCCGCTTATATTGTATGTCATCAGGAATCCTAATATTGCAGGCACTGGCAATGATAGGAACTGCTGGAATGACGAACGCCAGTTCATGTTGGCAGTGAGATACTTTGAGAAGAGGTAGACCACGACAGCAAAGACGACGGTGGTCCATACAGATGCATAGTAGTGGGACGTCATATTGCGGTATCTCTCTGCGAACTGCCTGAAGATGAATCCTACCCCGAAGAAGAAGCACCCCATCATGTCGCGATAGCCTCCCTGCACGAGGTTGATGACCTTAAGCCCCTCCCACGTTTTCCATCCACAGAGCAGAAGCATGATGATGCATACCAGATATGGGGTGACAGAGTCCCTCTTCTCGGATATCCTGTGGAGATGGGATAGGGCATAGTCTGTCACCTTATATATAATAAGGTATAGGATGCTTGCCACAAAAAGTCCCCTGAAGAACCAGAATGCTCCACAGAGGAACGCATCATAGCCTCCCATGGCAGTAAATATGTTCCACAGATTCTGCTGCATCTGATGGGCAGACCAGCGGTGAAGCACTCCGCCGCTCTCGTTGCCATAGACCTCGTTGAGGATGCCGATGTCGAACATCCAGTTGTGGATTATGAGAAAGAACACCGCCCACTTGACAAAGGGGATGTAAAGTCCCTTGATACGTTTCTTTACGAAAGTGGCTTCGTCATGAAGGTATTTCGTGGAGAAGAAAAAGCCTGCAGTGATGAAGAATAGGGGCATGTGGAACTCGAAGATAAACCTACACAGCCATCCCGGAGCCTCGGCATGGGCGATGACCATCAGTATGATGGCAATACCTTTGGCGATGGATATGGTTGTGTCTCTCTTCATAGCCAAGGACATAATAGGCTTCCGAACCATCCCCGGAATTTCTGCCAAGGGGTACGGAACTTATCCCATTCTTTTTCTGTGAGAAGAACACTCTCCGACTTGTCACGATCAAACATGTCATCAAGCTCCTTTGTCGTCTCCCGGTTGACGATGAGTGCATTCTCCTCATAGTCGAACCTTAGGCTGCGGGCATCGAGGTTGGTGCTGCCAACAGTGCAGAAGAGCCCGTCAACCATCATTATCTTTGAATGATGGAATCCCGGCTGGTATAGCCATACCTCAGCTCCGAGCTTCATCATTTTGTGGGCATTGCGGTAGACTACATCAGGAGTAAGAGGGATATCGCTCTTGGCAGACACCATGATCTCAACTTTTATTCCTCTCTTAATGGCACGCTTAAGAGCCTTCTTTACTGAGGGGATAAGGGTGAAGTATGGATTTATCAGCTTGATGGAGTCTTGTGCAGCATCGATAGCGTGAACATAGAAACGGCGCATGATCTTATTAGTGACGCGAGGCTCACGGTTTATTATTCCTATCGTCTTGTTGCCTGAAGGCTGTGCCTTGTAGTACTTTGGCGCACCGACATCCTCTTTCGTGGACTTCTTCCATATCCGTGCGAAGATTTCCTGAAGATCATTTACGGCAGAACCTTCGATGCGGCAATGCATATCGCGCCATTCGCCCACCTGCTCTGTACCTACGATATAGTAGTCGGCCACGTTCATGCCTCCGGTATAGGCTGTCTTGCCGTCAATGACGACTATCTTGCGATGGTCGCGTGGCCAGATATGGTTCACCCAGGGGAATCGTATTGGGTCGAACTCCACAATATTGATACTGTCTGCATGAAGCTTGCGGAGGTGATGCTTCTTCAGAGGCTGATTGTTGGAGTCGTTGCCAAACCCGTCGAACATCGCCTTGACTTCTACACCTTCCTTACGCTTCTCCTTGAGCAGTTCGAAAAGGAGGGACGCTATGGAGTCGTTGCGGAAGTTGAAGTACTCCATATGGACACTGCTCTTGGCCTGACGTATGGTCTCAAACATATCGGCAAACTTGTCTTTACCTGACATCAGGAGCTTGACGTCATTGTCGTTGGTAAATCTCACACCGTATTCTATCATCTTCTGTACAATGACGGAGTCACTCGTCTGTGCAGAAGCTGGGAGAATAAATAATAGCAGAGTGATAAGGATGAAATTCAGTCTCATCACTGACGATGTTTGAGGCGGTACTCCAGTGGTGTCATGCCAAACTTCTCACGGAATATGTTGATGAAGTTTTCTGCTGTCATGAATCCAATATTTGTTGAGAGTTCGCTCATATTAATATTTGTACGCTTCAGCAGGATACAAGCATGCTTGAGTCGCAGGTCGCGTACAAGCTCTGCAGGAGTCTTGCCAGTGAGGTTCCTTACGCGATGGAAGAACGGTACGCGCCCCATGCCCATAGCACTTGCCATCTCTTCGAGCTTGATCTGGCCGCGGCTCATGTTCTGCAAGACATATTGCTCGATATTCTTCATCAGCTGCTGATCCATAACGTCGAGCATAGAGTAGTCAGACAGATCCTGCTGAACTTCTTCCTCTTCTGTTACCTGTTCTATCTGCTGAGCCAGTTCTGTTCCTTGTTTTGTGCTGTTTTGATTCTTGATGATGACGGTTTCAACTTTGCTCATAGGATCGTCAGGCTTTACTACCTCCTCAGGCTCAGGCTTTACCTCGCCCATCTCGCTATAGCTCTCTGTTGCCGTTGTCATACTTGCATTGTGATCCTCAAGCATTCGAGTCTCTGCTCCCTCAATAAGATTGCTGTCTATCTCGATAGGACCGAGACCGAGTATCTTGTTGAATCTCATGACGGCCTCCTGCAGGTTGAATGGCTTGGCAAGGTAGTCGTCGGCAGAGAGTGTGATATTTTGCTTGCGCATATCCTGTGGAGTCAAGACACTGTCGGTCATAAGGACGAACTTGGTGTTTTGGGTGCCTACATTCATCTTCAGCTGGTTGCAAAGGTCACTACCCGTCATTGAAGGCATATCTTGCTTGCAGACTACAAGGTCTGGGCGCATCTCCATCAGATCGTCGGCTGCCTTTTCTATGTCGTCATAAGCATGGAATGCATAGACGTATTTCAGGCGTGATGTGGCGAAGGTGAGGAAGTCGATGTTATCGTCAATCATGACAACAGAGAACTTCATTGTAGGAGCGTCGAGTGCTGCTCTTGACCTGGTTATCTCTGATGTGAGAGTCTCGCCTCCAAGATCCGGGAGTTGGATCTCGCCCTTGCCATTCATCTCAAGACGGTCATGAACGACATTCTTTGCCTTCTCCTCCGGATGTTCAAGATTTGTCTGCATGTCACTTACGCGGGTGATAATCTGAAGCATCTGAGAGTGGAGAGCATTGAGCTGTTCGCGTTCCTCGAGGGTCTTTTTCTGCTCTGAGAGGTTTCCTATTATCGAAGTCATACGTGCCATCGGCTGACGGAGGTCTTCGCTTGCTGCCTTTATCTCCTCACGCTGCCTGATAAGCTCTGAGATAATTGCATTCTTCCTTGATCTTATTGCCTTTATCTGCTTCCTTCCTATCTTCCAGAAGTAGATGATCGTGGCAAAAATCAGTATATAGGCAATAATCATCCACCAGGATAATAGCCAGTGGCGCTCGATGTGTATCTCGAGTGTACGCTCTTGTGTGCTGACTGCTCTCTCAGCGCTTATGGCTTTCACATGGAGGGTATATGATCCGCTACTCAGATCTGTAAAGGTGACACCATGGGTAAGGGCGTTGCCGTTCTTCCAGTCATCATCAAGTCCTTCCATCCAATACTTAAACTGTAGGCGCTCGCTCTGATTGTAATTTCCTGCACCGAACCTTATCGTAAAGGTGTTCTGGTCATGGGCCAGCTCTATCTTGCTCATCTCGTTAATAGCCTGACCGAGAATCACCTTGCCGCCATAGGTATGGCCTACCTGTACTTCTTCTTCACCTATATATAATTGTGTCAGCATTACTCTTGGGAGAGACTCGTTGTCATCTTTTGTCTTTTGCAGAACCCAGTTGATTCCATAGAGTCCGCCTAAAAGTACATTTCCGTCTGCTTTGGTGATAATTGAGCCAAGGTTGAACTCATTGCTCTGCAGTCCATCAGTGGTAGAATAGTTGTAGAGTCCGAAATTGTATGTGCCGTCTTCATGATTACGCTGTGTCACTACGCGACTGACTCCTCCACTTGTAGTTATCCACATATTGTGGTTCTTGTCTTCTGCAATTCCACACACGTTGTTGTTGCACAGACCTTCCTTTACGGTAAGATATTGCAGATTGTCAGTCTCCAGGTCCAGAATGTTCAGACCTTCGCGGGTTCCTATCCAAATCAGACCTCGTGAATCTTGTAATACCTGTGTGATATAGTTGTTGGTGAATGGAATAATGTTGTTCGAGTTGCCTGTAAGAACCTGTCTCTCGGTGCTTGAAAGATTTAGGATTACAAGTCCCTCAGCTGTTCCGATAAACAGATTGTTCGACTTTCCGTCTTTGTTGTAGAAGAGGCTGGTGACATTGTTGGTGTTAAGTTTCCTGTTCTCACGGGTGTAAGAAGAGAATGTATTCATTCGTGGGTTGAATACCTGCAGACCTCCATTAGTGGCAATCCAGAGATTACCGATCTTGTCGGTACACAGTGCATTGACGTGATCGTCGATGAGTGTACGGGTACTGTCCTTGGCAAGTGAGTAGATCGTTGAGGTTCCGTTCTTTATGCGTGTCAGGCCATTGCGCTTAGAACCTACCCACAGGCTGCCGTCAGGAGTTGTAGCCATACAAGACACCTTCAGACTGGCGAGTGGTCCGTCATAGCCAATCACTCCTTTATCGCTTGTTCCATACCAGATGCGTCCGCTGTCATCTTGAGCAATGGCAGTAATATCACCGTTGTGTGTGGTACCGAAGCGGTATATGTATTTCCCAAAGAAGGCGATACCGTTCTTCTCAGTACCTACCCACAGGAGGTTCGTGTCATCGACGTACACGCTCTGTATACTGATTCGCTCCTCGAGAAGTCTGCTGTCGTTGATGTTTCTCGGCTGGGTGCTCTCTATCTCATGAGTGGTTATGTCGTAGCGAAGGAGTCCTAACTGGTCTGTGGCGATCCATAAGTTCCCGTTGCGGTCACTTGCCATGCCATTGATGTTCCTGTCTACTCCGACTCCTGTCATTCCAAGTCCTTCTCCGACGGTTGTGTCCCAGGAGTCGGCATTCTTGTTATACTTGAAGAGTGTGCCTTGACCATAGAGCCATATATTATCCATCTGGTCTGCAAAGGCCCTCAGTGACTTTGTCCTGCGAAGTTGCCTTGTTGCGATTTCGTCTGTACTCCATACCGTATGCTGCTGGTGCATCACGTCGCAACAGACCATACGACCGTCATCATACACGATAATTGCTCCGTCTTTACATTCGCTAATAGAGCAGACAGTACCCTGAGGCACTCCGTGCGCATCATTGGTATAGCCAAACTCGTAGTTCGTCTGTTGCTGCATGTTATAGCATACAATTCCCTTGTTGGGAATCGATCCCCATAGGTTCTTGTGGCGGTCTACGAACACGATACTTGGTATAGTCTCGATACCCATACGGGCAAAGTATTGCTTCATGTCGCGCTCAAAACTCTCTGTCTGAGGGTGGTACACACAATATCCTGAGGCAGTCTCAATAAGCAGGTTGCCGTCGAGAGTCTCCTGGATGGTATTGATGTAGCTGTTAGGCAATGAGTTTCCGTCCTGTGAGTTACTTTGGAAGTTCTTAAACACATATCCGTCGTATCTGTAAAGTCCTGCAGGCGTTCCAAACCACATGTAGCCGCGTGAGTCTTTGAGGATGCAGTTGATCTGACTAGAGGTAAGTCCGTCTCTCGCATCAAGAGTCTTAAACAGATATTCTGCCACCATTGCCATTGGCAAGGTAAGGAACAAAGCAAGCATCAGTTTCTTTATAGTTTTCATAAGGCCTTATTTCACTTAGATCATACACGAATAGTGGTCTACGACGCCTAAGAGGTGTCTGTTGTCGTCGGTAACCAAAACCGAGTGTACTTTATATTTGTTCATTATCCTTTGTATTTCAGTTATCTTAGTTTCTGGCTTTACAGTCTTCGGGCTACGGGTCATAATGTCGCTTACCGTCCTGTCGAAGAATTCAGCCTGCCATTTCTCCATTGCCCTGCGGATGTCCCCGTCTGTAATCAGCCCCACAATCTCGTCATTCACCTCTGCTATGCCCAAACCGAGTTTCCCTTTGCTAACGAGGATTATTGCTTCACCGAGATGCATCTCTGGGGGAAGAACCGGCATGTCGTCGGTGCGCATCACGTCTTGCGCTGTCGTGAGGAGGCGCTTTCCCAATTCTCCTCCGGGATGGAACTGGGCAAAGTCCCTGGGCTGGAAGTCGCGCTTCTCGATGAGGGCTACTGCAAGTGCATCACCCATAGCCAACTGTGCCATCGTAGAACTGGTTGGTGCAAGATTCAGCGGACATGCTTCTTTCTTTACACTGACGTTCAGGTGGCATGTGCTATATTTTGCCAGCAATGATTCCGGGTTGCCACTCATCCCAATGATAGGTATCTGCATATGCAGCACCATAGGGATAAAGCGTAATAGTTCGTCGGTCTGCCCGGAATTACTTATTGCGAGTACTACATCCCCCTGGGCCATTACTCCAAGGTCGCCATGATATACGTCTAGCGGATTGATAAAGAACGACGGAGTGCCAGTAGAGGATAATGTCGCAGCAATCTTCGCACCGATGTGCCCGCTCTTGCCGACACCGGTGACGATTATCTTTCCCTTGCATCCGAACATCAAATCAACAGCTTTGTCGAAGCTGTCATCGATCTGAGGTACAAGCCCCATCACGGCTTCTGCCTCATCTTTGATGCATTGTATAGCATATTCTTTTGACGTCATTTCCTATTCAATCAGTTTTAGTACGAGAGTTTCCAGCTTGTCGAGTTCCAGCATGTTTGCTGCATCGCTCAGACCTTCGTCTGGAGTAGGGTGAACTTCGAAGAAATATCCTGTGGCTCCAAATGCCTTTGCCGCGAGAGCCATCTGTGGCACGAACCTGCGGTCACCTCCAGTCTTGCCGTCACTGCCTCCAGGGCGCTGTACACTATGGGTACAATCCATGATTACAGTAGGTACTATCTCAAGCATGTCTGGAATATTGCGGAAGTCGACCACGAGATTATTGTAGCCCAGCATGTTTCCCCGTTCAGTAAGCCAAACTTCCCTGGCTCCTGCTTCACGAGCCTTCTCAACCGGATATTTCATGTCTTTACCACTGAGGAACTGGGCCTTCTTGATATTCACGATACAACCAGTCTTGGCAGCAGCAACAAGGAGGTCTGTCTGGCGACACAGGAAAGCAGGAATCTGCAGAACGTCACAAACCTCACCGGCAGCCTCTGCCTGATAGGATTCGTGAATGTCGGTCAGTATCCTGAGCCCGAACTTCGATTTGACATCTGCCAGCATCTGAAGCCCGCGCTCCATTCCTGGTCCGCGAAATGACCGTATCGACGTGCGATTTGCTTTGTCAAACGATGCCTTGAAAATGATGTCTACCCCATGCTTCTTGTTGATTTCCACCAACTTACGTGCTACGGTGTCGAGTAGCTCTGCTGACTCAATGACGCAAGGGCCGGCTATTATGGTTGTATTATTCGTCATATTTGCTTTGCAAAAATAATCATTTTATCTTAATCCGCCAAATATTTTTCTAAAAAAATGAATCCCATCACTTCTCGTTGCTAATCAGGTGAATATCTCGTTGTGGGAATGGTATCTCAATACCGTTCTCGTTGAGGGTGTCATAGATGCATGTCAAGATGTCGCTGACAGCATATATCTTCTTAACGGCATCTACCCAGACTATCAGTTGGAAGTTGACGCTCGAATCAGCCATCTCTGTCATTACAACCTTCACTTGTTTCGAGTTGTCCATCCATTTGTGCCTAAGGTTCTGGACTGCTTCCTCGATGAGGTCTTTCACCTGTCCGACCTTGGAACCGTAGGCTACTCCGAACGGAACAAGTGCAAGGATATATCCATGATTACGAGTCAGGTTCTTGTAGTTCTTACTGAACAACTGTGAGTTCTGGAACGTGATCACTTCGCCATAAAGTGATTCTATTATTGTCGAGGTGTAGTTGATGGAAGATACCTTACCCATAGTGCCGTCTACCTGAATCCAGTCACCGACTTTTATTCTTCCTGTCATCAGTGATGCTCCATAGTAGATGTTCTCAATGATGTCCTTGGATGCGAAACCGATACCTGTAGAGAGACCTCCTGAGATGGCCAGCAGCCATTCGACGCTGATATGCAGATAGGCTAAGGTGATCAGGAACCATGTGCCCCATATAATCAATTGGACGACATTCTTTCCCATAACGGCCCTGCTTTCTGCCGTCAATGGGTCCTTGGTCTCAAAGTGAAGTCGCATCAGGCTCAAGACGGTCCTTGATATCCAGCGGAACAGGAACCAGAGGCTTACTGCGACAGTCAGCTTGAACAGGCTGACCTGGAGGTTCTTTTGATCTATGAACTTATAGGTGAATTTCTGCCAGCACATATCGCTGAGGTTGAATACATCAGCTGCCCAATAGATACTTATCATTACAGAGCAAACTATTAGCACTGGCATTACAACCTGATGTATGAATGTATAGAACCAAGTCTGGGTAATCGGCTTTGCTGCAAATCCAAGCTTTTCTTCGTACATCTTCAGATAGTCGGAAATACATGTTATGGTGAGGATGCATGTCAGCTGCATTATCCACCAGATGAGAAGCTGCACAGCGAGAAGCGTGTATCCTGTCCATGAGAAGCATACTGATACGATGAACACTGTGAGCGATATATATGTATAGAACATATCTGAGCGCGGAATGTTCCTATTGTGCTTCTTCACTCCCCACCATTGCCATATCATACACGCAAGTAGTACGGGAGGGAAGAAAATACTTACCAGCTCGCTGGGGATGAGTATGATTCGGAAGGTAATGACAATAAACCCGATCACCAGTAATGGGGCATAGATGTTGAATGCACTGCGTATCTGGTTGCCTTTTAGTCGGAGCAGCAATGATATCAGTATGACAGCAAGCAGCCACAGGTATTCTACCATCAGGCCGGAAGCCATAATAAAGAAGTTCTGGTCTACTTGATGGCGCATCACTCCCATTAGCAGGGCTAGTGTGATTGTGGTTGTGGCCCACATGATGGAAGATCGCTTCTTCAGGAATTCTCTCGAATGGAAGCGCTTTGGCATGAAACGGAATACCAGAAGATTTATGCCGATAGCTATGAAGGCATAGAATAATATGGCGATGAAGAGGCCTATTATCCAATAGATATTCCAGTCAGATCGCTGTATTTCTTCGTCAATAGTGTATTTCTTTGAAACGACTTCTTTCATCGTCCTCCATTTCTCCTTGAAGTTTCGGACGATGTTAAAGTATGTCTCACCGCCATTAACAAAGATGCTGGTCTGTATGTCATAATACCGTTTCTGGGCGTAGTCGTTCATGTTCTTAAGGCGACTTTCCGTCGTGTCGTAATATCGGATGTAGTCCTCCATCTGTCTTGAGTCATTCTCAAGGGTGCGTTTGATCACAGTGGCAAGTGTCAGGCATACGGTACGGTCTGTCTTGGCCTTTTGCGACAACATGGTGATGTGCATCGACTGTAAGCTCTGTATCAGGCTGTCGTAACGTGCAACTTCACTGCTGGTCTTGCTGATAAATTCCCGGAAGGGTGTCTGCTGGCGCTGGAATTGCTGATATTGCTCCGTGGCTTGGTGACAGGCATAGGTGAGGTCAAACAAATACTCTTGGTTCTGTGAATACAGCATCAGGGCATTCTGATTCGATAACTTCATTGTTTGGGTAAGGTTACGAAAGACTTCCTGACGCTGCTCTTTACGCTCATCGCGCATAGAGTTCAGTTCTACATAATGTTTCGTAAGTTCCGACCGTAATATTGTAAGCGTCTCCTCAAGGTTCTTCTCCTTCAAAACAGCGCCTGATTCTATTGTGATGCCCAATAACAGGACAATGATGAATGCTACTCTCTTCATTCTATGCTTTACTTGTTTTCAGACTGCAAAGTTACAAAGAATTTCGTAAATATCTATAATAATCCCAAGTAAACTTGCACTTTTAGCGTTTTTTTATTACTTTTGCAACTGCTAAACAGTAAAATGAATAAAAATGATACTTATTGCAGATAGTGGCAGTACAAAGACGGATTGGGCTCTTGTTGATTCTCCGGGAGTATCTGTTGTGCATACTCAGGGCATCAGCCCTGTACATCAGTCTCGTGAGGACATATCCCGCATCATTCAAGACGAACTGAAACCTCAACTTGGGAATGCTGTCGTCACTGATGTCCGATTTTATGGTAGTGGTGTCAGACCGGAACTTGAGTCGGTCGTCGAGGCGGTGCTCCGTGATTCCTTTACATCTGTGGCAAGTGTTGAAGCTCATAGCGATATGCTTGGCGCTGCACGCGCCCTGTGCGGTAAGAGTGAAGGCATTGCCTGCATTCTTGGTACGGGAGCCAACTCTTGCTATTATGACGGAAACACTATCGCAGGCAATACCCCAGCAATGGGATATATCTTAGGCGATGAGGGCAGCGGGGCATGGATCGGAAAGCGCTTCCTGCATGATCTTTATAAGGAAATTTTGCCAAAGAATGTCCTTGTGGAATTTGAAGCGGAGACAGGGCTCTCTTTGCCTCTAATTATTAATAAGGTCTATCGTGAACCTATGGCAAATCGCTTCCTTGCATCGCTAAGCCCCTTCGTACATAGCCATAAGGATGAGGCAGGGGTTAGACAGATGCTCATTGAAGGCTTTAGTGATTTCCTTAACTTCAATATCTTACCTTATGAGAGAAAAGACCTGTCGGTGTCGTTTGTCGGGAGCATCGCCTATTTCTTTGAGGCGGAACTTAGGGAAGCTGCTGAAATTACGGGTTTCACCATAGGCGCTATAGAGCGAAGTCCTTTGGATGGTATGATAAGATTCGAAAAACTATAATTGCTATGAAATTAAAACTGCTAATTACATTGTTGATGGCAAGCATTACTTTGCCAATGATGGGACAGACAGACAAAAGTAAGTTCGTAACTGTTGACAACGGTCATTTCATGAAAGACGGGAAACCGTATTATTATGTTGGCACAAACTTCTGGTATGGCGCGATTTTGGGCTCTGAAGGCCAGGGAGGTGACCGCAAGCGACTAGTGAAGGAGCTCGACTTCATGAAGAAGATTGGTATCGACAACCTTCGAATCCTTGTAGGCTCCGATGGCGAGCGAGGTGTTACTACAAAGGTTGAGCCTACGCTTCAGATCAAGCCGGGAGTGTATAATGACACTATTCTCGCAGGTCTCGACTTCCTGCTCCAAGAGATGGGCAAGCGCAATATGGTTGCAGTGCTTTATCTCAACAACTCTTGGGAGTGGAGCGGTGGCTACGGTTTCTATCTTGAACATGCCGGAGCAGGGAAGCAGCCCAGGCCCAACGAAGACGGATACACGGCTTTTATGAAGGCCATGAGCAAGTATGCCACAAATACCAAAGCGCATGAACTCTTTTACGACTATGTGCGATTTATTCTTGGACGCACTAATCGTTATACAGGTCTGAAATATTCAGAAGACCCTGCCATCATGTCATGGCAGATTGGAAACGAGCCACGAGCCTTCGACAAGACCGTGCTTCCCGACTTTGAGAAGTGGCTTGCCGAGGCTTCGGCCTTAATACGTTCGCTCGATCCCAATCACCTTATCTCAATAGGCTCAGAGGGTTCCTGGGGCTGCGAGAACGACTGGGGATGTTACGAGCGTATCTGTGCTGATAGGAATATTGACTATTGCAATATTCATCTCTGGCCTTACAACTGGAGCTGGGCGCGTAAAGATTTTCTCATTGAAGATCTTCCGAATGCGAAAGCAAATACAAAAGACTATATCGACCGCCACCTTGAGATCTGTGCCAGACTGAAGAAACCGCTCGTAATGGAGGAGTTTGGCTATCCGCGTGACGATTTTAAGTTTTCACTCGGCACTCCTACCAAGGGGCGTGATGGATTCTATAAGTATGTGTTCTCGCTCGTTGCAGATAATGCGGAGCAGGGTGGCTATTTTGCTGGCTGCAACTTCTGGGGATGGGGAGGCTTTGCTAAGCCCAAGCACGAACTGCAATGGCAGGTGGGTGATGACTATACCGGTGATCCTGCCCAGGAGCAGCAGGGGCTAAACTCTGTGTTCTCAGGAGATAAATCGACATTAAAAGTGATAAAATCGCAAGTGGACAGAATGAATAAATTACGTTAAAAAAGGCGTGTGTGCGAGCACACGCCTTTTGCTTGCAACAAAATGCCGTAAATCGTCAATAAAGTGTTATAGTCTTTTGTGATTTATTCGTATCTTTGCACCCAGATACTATTAATTATTTCATAAAAGATGAGAAAGCTGCTAACATTTCTGTTTGTGGTGATGACATCGGTTCAGATGTCTGCCCAAATTCGTGGTAATAATATAGTGGTGACTGTCGAGCCAGATCATAAAGACTGGAACTATAAGACAGGTGAGAAGGCCTCTTTTGTTGTTGAGGTCAGGAAGTCAGGTACACTTATCGACGGTGTCAGCATTGACTATGCCGCTGGTCCTGAGATGTATCAGGATGTCAAGAAGAGCATGGTACTTAAGGATGGTACGCTCAAATTGACTGGTACTATGAAGCAGCCTGGATTCTACCGCGTAGATGTTACGGCTCATGTGGAAGGCAAGGACTATAAGGCAGCTTGTGGTGCCGCGTTCTCACCGGAAAGGTTACAACCGTCTACGGTTATGCCAAAGGACTTTTCCGAATTCTGGCAGAATGCGATAAACGAGGCTCGAAAGGTAGACTTGAACCCCACCAAGCGCCTTTTGCCCGAGCGTTGCACCAAGGATGTGAACGTCTACGAGGTCTCGTTCCAGAATATGCAGCAGGATTATCGTACCTATGGTATCCTCTGCGTTCCCGTAAAGGAGGGTAGGTATCCTGCGCTGCTGCGAGTACCGGGTGCTGGCGTGCGTCCATACGGAGGTGACGTCTGGACAGCGTCACAGGGAGCAATTACTCTCGAAATAGGTATTCACGGCATTCCTGTAACAATGGACCAGAAGATCTACGACGACATCTTCCATGGGGCGCTCAACTGGTACTGGGAGTTTTATACCGATGACCGCGACAAGAACTATTACAAGCGAGTGATACTGGGTTGTATACGTGCTCTCGACTACATCGCAGAATATACCCCTTGGAATAATAAAGAGATGGGAGTGACCGGCTCTTCTCAGGGTGGATTCCTCTCGCTGGCAACGGCAGGTCTCGACAAGCGCGTCACCTACTATGCTCCAGTGCATGCAGCCCTCTGCGACCACACCAACTCGCTTAGAGGCATTGCTTGCGGCTGGCCGCATTATTTCTACTATAACAAGGGTAAGGGGCAGGAGAAGCAGATAGAGGTTTCCCGCTATTATGACGGAATCAATTTTGCCCGCCTGATTACTGATAAGCAGAAAGGATGGTTCTCATTCGGATATAACGACGACGTGGTACCCCCGACAACCGCTTGGGAAACCTATAACACAGTGACCGGTCCCAAAGAGATATCGCCCTATCAGGCAACTTGGCACTTCTGGTATCAGGAGCAATGGGACGAATGGGAAAACTGGCTGCTTAAGCAGATGAATCTGAGATGAGAAAGAAGATGGAAAATTAAATAGTAAAAAAGAATGAAGAAGATCTTGTTAATGGCAATGGCGACTGTAGCAGTTGCTGCCTGTACGACACAGAAGCAGGCTGAGCCCGAAAAGACTCAGGCCCAGAAGTTGATTGAGCGTTTGGATTCCCTTAATGAAAAGGGTATTATGTATGGTCATCAGGATGATCCGATGTATGGTCTTACTTGGGAGTATGCAAAAGACTCAAGCGATGTGAAGAATGTATGTGGAGACTATCCCGCTATTATGGGGTTTGACCTGGGCGGTATTGAGATGGGCGACAAGAAAAACTTGGACAGCGTGCCATTCACTCGCATGACAGAGGAAATCCAGAACCATTATCGTCGTGGAGGAATTATTACTCTGAGCTGGCATCCGCGTAACCCTGTCACCACTATCGAAGGCGGTGGCTGGGCTGGTCAGAAATTCCCTGAGGGGACAGCCTGGGACGTTACAGACTCTGCTGTCGTGAAGAAGATACTACCAGGTGGCGACTTCCATGAGAAATTCGAAGGATGGATGCAGCGCGTATCCGACTTCCTTGCCACACTGAAGGACGACAACGGACAGAAAATTCCCGTTATCTTCCGTCCTTGGCACGAGAACTCCGGTTCTTGGTTCTGGTGGGGAGAGAAACTTTGTACTGTAGATGAGTATAAGGCGCTGTGGAACATGCTGCAGGACAAGTTGCTGGCTGACGGTTTCGACAATCTGGTATGGTCTTATTCTCCCGGTTGTCAGGACGGCCTCACTGCTGAGCGCTTGCTGGATCGCTATCCTGGCGATGATCGTGTCAATATGATAGGTCTCGACGGTTATCAGTGGGTGCCGGAGGAAAAGGACAAGTTTGTTGAGCGCACGAAGCAGAACCTCGAAGTGCTATGCAATGTGGCGAAGGAGCACAATCTTATTCCTGCTCTTACTGAGACAGGCATGAAGAATATGACACAGCCAGACTGGTGGACATCTACATTGTTGCCTGCTGTAGAGGAGTTCCCTATCAGCTACTTGCTCACTTGGCGTAACTATAAGGAAGAGTGGTTCGGTCCATCGACGTCAAAGCCTGATGCAGAGAGTTTCCGTAATTTCTATGCCGCAGAAAAGACATTATTCCTAAACGACATAAAATAAGTATCAGATATGACAGAATTTGAAAAGAAAGTTGCAGCCCTCCGTGCACATCATGAGGAATTGCTGAGTCGTAAGAACGAGCCCGTAGAGTGGGGCAATGGCATTTATGAGAAGTACAAATATCCTGTGGTCACTGCCGAGCATGTACCCTTGGAGTGGAAATACGACTTCGACGAGAAGGACAACCCTTATCTGATGCAGCGCATCATGTGTAATGCTGCTCTTAACTCCGGTGCAATTAAGTGGAACGGGAAGTATGTTCTTGTCGTTCGTGTGGAGGGTGCTGACCGTAAGAGTTTCTTCGCTGTGGCCGAGTCGCCCAACGGCATCGACAACTTCCGCTTCTGGGACGAGCCAATCACTATGCCAGACGACGTTATCCCAGCCACGAACATCTATGACATGCGTATCACGAAGCATGAGGATGGCTGGATCTACGGTGTGTTCTGCGCAGAGCGTCACGACGACTCCCAGCCGGGCAATCTGAGTGCTGCTACGGCTACTGCTGGTATTGCACGTACCAAGGACCTGAAGACTTGGTATCGCCTGCCCGACCTCAAGACCAAGTCTCAGCAGCGTAACGTGGTGCTTCACCCTGAGTTCGTTGATGGCAAGTATGCTTTCTACACACGTCCTCAGGATGGGTTTATCGACACAGGCTCCGGCGGCGGTATCGGATGGGCTCTTGTGGATGATATCACTCATGCCGAGATTAATGAGGAGAAGATCATCAATGCCCGCCACTATCATACTATCACTGAGGTGAAGAATGGTGAGGGACCTCATCCGATAAAGACTGCAAAGGGCTGGCTGCATCTGGCTCATGGCGTGCGTGCCACAGCCGACGGTCTGCGCTACGTATTATATATGTATATGACCTCGCTGGAAGATCCCACAAAGGTGATTGCTCAGCCGGGAGGATATTTCCTCGTGCCTGAGGGCGATGAGTATTATGGCGACGTGATGAATGTGGCATTCGCCAATGGCTGGATTGCTGATGAGGATGGGAAGGTGTTTATCTACTATGCTTCGGCAGATACCCGTATGCATGTGGCTACATCAACCGTTGACAAGCTTATCGACTATTGTATGAACACTCCTGAGGACGGACTCTATACCGCTGCCTCTGTTGAAACAATAAAGAAACTCATAGCAAAAAACCGTAAACAGTAATCATTATGGCAAAGACAAAACTGATTGAGAAAATAGGCTATGGTTTTGGCGATATGTCGTCGTCAACCTTCTGGAAGATATTCTCTTACTACCTTCCTTTCTTCTATTCAAACATCTTCGGACTATCGCTTATTGATGCCGGAGTGCTGGTGCTCATTACGCGTATCTGGGACGCTGTCTCTGACCCGATGATGGGTATTATTTGCGACCGTACCAACACCAAGTGGGGTAAGTACCGTCCTTATCTGCTGTGGGTGGCACCTTTCTTCAGCATCTGCGGTATACTGCTGTTTACCACTCCTGACTGGGCGTATGGTGCAAAGCTTACTTGGGCGTACGTCACTTATATTATGATGATGACAGTCTATACTGGAATCAACGTCCCCTACGGTGCTATGCTTGGCGTTATGACCGACGACTCTAATGAGAAGACGGTGTTCTCTTCGTTCCGTATGTTTTTTGCCTATGGCGGATCGTTCCTGGCACTCTTCCTCTGGGAGCCTCTTACCAATATGTTTGGCGGATACAACACATCAGATGGATGGTTCTGGGGTATGGTTGTTATCGCCTTAGCGTGTTTCGTGATGTTTATCATCTGCTTCCTTCTTACCAAGGAGCATCTGAAGACTGTGTCTACGGTGAGTGTAGGTAGCGACTTCAAGTCCCTGCTGTCGAATAAGCCTTGGTGGCTGCTCATCGGTGCAGCGCTTTGCTCAAACCTCTTTAACACCGTTCGTGGAGCTTCTGTGGCTTACTTCTTCCAGGATATCATCGGGCTCAATGTCTACATGTCGTTCTTCGGTCTGGCTTTCCTCTTCTATGCCGGTCTGTTCCTGGGTATTGGCGAGGTAAGCAACATGGTTGGTGTGGCTCTCTGTGTGCCTATTGCTAACAAGTTGGGCAAGAAGAGCACTTTCATGTTTGTCAATGCGGTACTGCTTGTGTTGAGCGTAGTGTTCTTCTTCGTTCCATGCACGCCTGCCGGCTTCTGGACTATGCTGATCCTGCAGATCGTGATATCAGTCTTCACGGGCATCATGTCACCGCTGATATGGAGTATGTATGCCGATGTGTCCGACTATGCTGAGCTGAAGTTCCAGACGGCATCTACGGGCCTGATATTCTCTTCTGCGTCGATGGCTCAGAAGTTTGGTGGCGCTATCGGTGGTGCTGCTGTGCTGTGGCTTCTCTCCGGCTTCGGATATGTCACTGATGCCAGCCAACTGGCTGTAGGCGTTGCCCAGCCTGAGAGTGCCCTCACTGTGCTTCGTTGCTTGATGAGCTTCATCCCTGCTGTCGTTGCAGCACTGGCTATCGTTGTGGTATGGTTCTATCCTCTTACCACTGAGCGTATCAACGATATTAATACTGAATTGAAGAAGGTTCGTAATATTGAGTAGTATATGGATATAAAACTCATGAAATCAGAGATGCAGGATGTTGTGAATAACAACATCCTGCGCTTTTGGATTGACAAGATGGTCGATCATGAGAATGGGGGCTTCTATGGCCGTATCGATGGCAATGAGGTGCTCCATCCGGATGCTGAGAAGGGCGCAATCCTCAATGCCCGTATCCTCTGGTCGTTCTCTGCCGCCTATCGTGTGTTGGGAAATCCTGAGTATCTTGAAATGGCCACCTATGCCAAGGACTATTTTATCGAGCACTTCATCGACCGCGAGTTCGGTGGCGTCTATTGGAGCCTCGACAGCAAGGGCCGGCCTCTGAATACCCGCAAGCAGTTCTATGCCATCGGCTTTGCCATCTATGGCATGTCGGAATATGCACGAGCCACTGGCGACCATGAGGCCCTTGAGTGTGCGCTTCAGCTCTTCGACTGCATCGAAGAGCATGCCTTCGACCGTGAGCACAACGGTTATATCGAGGCTACGGCACGTGACTGGCAGCCTATTGAGGATATGCGCTTGTCACCGCTTGATGCTAACTTCCCAAAGTCGCAGAACACTCATCTGCATATCATCGAGCCTTATACCAATCTCTATCGTTGCCTGAAGGAGCAGAAAGCAGCCTCCAGCTGTAATTATGTGCCTGCCATCGGCTCTGTGCTTCCTGTTGGGATATCTTTCGATAACGAGACACTCGACAGGGTGGGGGGTGCCCTGCGCAACATCATAGGTATATTCACCGACCGCATCCTCAATCCGGAGACCCACCATCTCGATCTCTTCTTTGAGATGGACTGGACGCGAGGAGCAGGTTGTCTGGAGAGCTATGGGCACGACATCGAGTGCTCCTGGCTTATGCATGAGGCAGCCTTGGTGCTGGGCGATCCTGAGGTGCTGGCACGTATGGAGCCTGTGGTGCAGATGGTGGCTAAGGCTTCTGAGAAGGGACTGCGTCCTGACGGTTCGATGATTCATGAGGCTAATCTTGACACAGGTCATGTGGATGATGATCTGCACTGGTGGGTACAGGCGGAGAATGTAGTCGGGTGGTATAACGTCTGGCAGTATTTCGGTGATGAGCAGGCTCTGGAGCGTGCTTTCCTGTGCTGGAACTACATCAAGACGCAGATTATCGACTGGGAGAATGGTGAGTGGCACTGGAGCCGCCACGCTGACGGGACACTCAACACCGTCGACGATAAGGCTGGCTTCTGGAAGTGCCCATACCACAACAGCCGCATGTGCCTCGAGATAATCGAGAGGTCACAACTTTATTAATAGTTCACGTGGCAGCCTGATTACCTTCAGGCGCTCGTACCATATCCTGGAAGAACCTGCTATGTGCTTCTGAGTGTGGCCGCTGATAATATAGTAGCTGGCCATGTACTCATCCATAATCTCAAGAAACACCTTCTTGATACGCGAGCACTTCTCATGGATGGCATTGTCGAGGGGGTTGACGAGATGGTCTACCCCCTCGATGATTTTCTCCTTGTCCATCAGCTTTGCCGTAGCCATATAGTATCGGGTCAGCTCCTCCCTATAGTCGCTCAGCCGCTTGAACTCAATGCCTTCGGGATGAGCCAGGAAGAGAAGGTAGACGGCCTTGTGAACCGGCTGCAGCTCTATCTCCCTGTTACCCATATCCACGAGGAAAAAACGGTAGTCGCTTGTTATCATCAGCCGGCTCAGCTTGCTTTTAGCCGCCTCGATGCGAAGATCTTCAAGCAGGGGCACACCGATAGCCCGCAGCAACAAGTCGCGCCTGCCCTCTGCCTCCAGTTGCCCGATGAGTCGCTTCAGCTCCTGGGCTCTCTCTTCCGGTGTCAGTAGTCCGTTCATTCCGTCACAGAGTTCATCAGGTCGTTGAGCCATCGGCTCCATCTCTCGATAATAGCAGGCTTTTGCTTCTTCTCAGGCTCAGTGTCAGGTTCCGGTTCCTGCTTGGATTCATGCTCAGCTCCCGGCTGTATAGCAGACTCAGACTGCGACTCCGGCTCAGGCTCTGCCGGCGATACTTCGGCAGGCTCTGGCTCTGCTGCTGAATCCACCTCAAAGTCAATCGTCTGCTGGATCACCTGTCCCATCGTGGTAGCCTTCTTCACAGGCTTATAGAGCTTGGGGATCAGGTCCTCGTAATAGTCATCCTCATTCTGATGCACGTCTTGCTGCACCTCTTCTCTCAGACCGTCTTCCATGCCTGTGGCCAGAATCGTCACCTTGGCATCCTCACCCAGTGAGTCGTCTGTAGCCGTGCCCCATATCACGTCGATGTTGGGGTCCAGCTGGTCGAAGAAGTCGTCTATCTCCTGCAGTTCCCTCACGAAGATAGGATGCTCGTCGCTGGCATATATATTAAATAGGATACGCTTTGCCTTGTCGATATTGTTGCCGTAGAGCAGCGGAGAGTCGAGAGCATTCATGATGGCCCTCTCCACCCTATGCTCGCCACTGGCACGTCCCATCGCCATGATAGCCCCGCCTCCGTTTTTCATCGTCGACTCCACATCGCGGAAGTCGCTCTTGATACCTCCATCGCTGGGCAGGGTGATGAGTTCCGAGATACCTTTCACGGCATCCATCAGGATATTGTCAGCCCTGTAGAAGGCTTCCTTCACAGAAATGTCAGCATCGGCATAGACGTCGCACAGGCGTTCATTGTTTACTATCAGCAGCGCATCAACATTCTTACGTAGCTCGTCGACTCCCTTAAGTGCTTTGATTATCTTACGCTTCTTCTCAAAATAGAACGGGATGGTGACAACTCCCACCGTGAGCAGTCCCATGCTCTTGGCCACGCCTGCCACCACTGGAGCAGCTCCGGTGCCGGTACCTCCACCCATGCCTGCCGTTACGAACACCATCTTAGTGCCGTCGGAGAGCAGCTTGGTGATATCGTCGATGTTGACCTCAGCCTCGGCCTTTCCCTTGTTAGGGTCGCCTCCAGCGCCAAGGCCCTCGCCCAGCTGGATTTTCACTGGCACTGGCGAACGCGACAATGACTGGCTGTCGGTATTACATACCGCATAGGTCACGCCTTCCACGCCCTCTTTATACATATTCCCGACGGCATTGCATCCTCCGCCGCCTACGCCTACAACCTTGATGATGCCTTGCATCTGATCGGTCACGTCGCCAAAGAAAGGTATTATGTCTTCCCCCATATCGCTCATTGTTTTTACTATTTGCCTGCAAAGTTACTGATGTTTTCCCAATCAGCCAAACGTTCACAAGGCTTGCGGATTGTTTTTTCCGCTGATTCTCGGTATGCTCATCCATCGGGTGCGCTCAGCCTCCGTCATCTTCTCGATGGCATAGCGGAGCATGGTGCGCGGCATCTCGTGGGCATGACGGTGGAGGAAGTCGCGCAGCAGTTCGATGCTGCATCGCTTGCCCATCTCGCGGAGCATCCAGCCCGTTGCCTTTTGCATCAGGTCGTGGGGGTGGTGCAGGTGCATCTCTGCATAGCGCAGGCACCAGGAGGGGTCGCCCTGCTGCGAGGTCTTCCATGTGCAAACGATGCTCATGCGCTGCCGCCAGAGGTCTGCGGGAACGGGGTGATGGCTTGGAGAGGCCAACTCATCCAGTACCTGCCGCTTGTAGTCGTCGCTGCCGTCGCCCAGACGGGTAGGCAGAAGCAGCCAGTGGCCCAGAATCTTGGGGGCGGAAAGGTCTACCAGGTCCCAGTTGTTGGCCTGTCCGGCATATTGCAGATAGAGCGTCAGTATCTCGTCGCGGTGGCGGATGGCCTCTTCGTCATTTGCCAGTCGCTTCGTGGCCTGTCTCTCAAACTGTGCCACGAGTATCAGCAGTCCGCAGAGCCTCACCTCGTGCCAATGCGACATCAGCAGCTCCGGCACCTCGCTAAGGGGGAAGTCCTTGGATGCGAGCCTGACGACCTCACGCGTCTGAGGCACCTTCAGCCCCAGGAATTCGTCGTCCTCGCCATACTCGCCCGGTCCAGTCTTGAAGAAGCGCATCAGCACTCGTCGCTGCTCATCGTTGCGTAGCATCTCCATATATTTGGTGACTTCCTTCGCTGTCATTTCCTGTCTGTGAAAAAGAGAAATATACTACCGGTAATGCGCGCAATTCTAGATGTTATCCGGCAAAATCCCTCTTGTTAATGTCTGCTCCTACCTTCTTTCATTTCATGTTGCAAAGGTACAAAGAAATTGAGTAACTACCAAATTTTTCTCGAAAAAAAATACAAAAAAACACTTCGTGAAAAATCACCAGTCTTTGTTGCAAAATATTAGCTCTTGTCTCCAGTTATCATCGCCTTCTGCAACGACAGCCGTCTGCACTCCAGCATCGGTATGAAGCCCCCTCTGAGGTACATGGCGAGGAAGGGCAGCAACGCATCTTAGGAAAGGAGTCTACCTTATACAGGTAAAGACAAGTTGCTGCACATGCTGAGTGTTGCAGCGTTGCAGTGTTGCAGTTAAAAAACAGATGATACTAAAAAACAAGCAATAACACTATATTTTTATATATATTTATATATATATAAATATAGTACTATTTCTTGGGTATGGAGATACCCTTTCGAGAACTGCAACACTGCAACGCTGCAACGCTGCGCGGGATATTTAGAAGAAATTGTAAAAAAGTTGCAAAACATTCGTGAACCGCAATGAAATGTTGTTACCTTTGCAGTGTCAAATGAAAGGAGGAGCAAGACGGTCGTTAATAGAAAAAAATTGCGAGCATTAAATCTAGAAATTGCGCGCATTAATGGTAGCAAGATTTTCCCTTAACACCCCGCCAGAAGCCTGTTTCTGAGACGTAGAGAGAATTAGCTAAATTATTTAACAATGCAAAAGCGAAATTAGACTATGGCAATTTAATACAAGTTCCGCATGTGGGAGGAGACAAGGAGTAAGCGAGTTTGCGAAAGTTGAATACCCTTAGGAACAGGGCCGACCCGTTATGTGCAGATTTCTACACAAAAGTTTGGCAGTTTGGAAATAATCAATTACCTTTGCAAACGAATAGGTTACAAACATCAGAAAAAGTCGGGTTATGGTACAAGACGTAGCATTAGTGTTGTCGAGCGGCGGAGCACGCGGGCTGGCGCATATCGGGGCCATCGAGGAGCTTGAGGCAAACGGATATCGCATCACGTCGATAGCCGGATGCTCCATGGGTGCCCTTATCGGTGGCGTCTATGCAGCAGGTAAGCTGGAAGAGTTTCGGGAGTGGATGAAAACTGTTGACAGAAAGAAGATGATCGAGCTGACGGACTTCTCGCTCAGCCTCAATCATCTCGTCAAGGGCACTCGCATCATCGAGGCTATCATGGAGTTCGTGCCCGACATCCCCATTGAAGACCTGCCCATGCCCTACTGCGCTGTGGCTACCGACTGGGTGTCGGGACGTGAGGTGGTGTTCCGCGAGGGAAGCCTCTTCGAAGCCATCAGGGCATCGATATCGTTGCCGTCGTTCTATGAGCCGGTGCAGAAAGACGGTATGATACTCATCGACGGCGGCGTGACAAACCCCATACCGCTGAACCGTGTGGCCCGACATGAGGGAGACATCCTCGTAGGCATCGACGTGAGCGGGCACGACTATGAGAAACAGTGGAGGCGGCAGCACGAGCTGGCAGAGAAGCGCAAGCACAGCACCTCGCTGTCGCAGCAGATACTGAACAGGCTGATACCCGACAACATCGACTTCAACTACTATACGGTGCTCTCACGAGTCAGTTCGCTGATGATACGCCAGAACTCCATACTCATGACCCAGCTGATGAAGCCCGACATGCTCGTGGACATACAGATGAGCCGCTACGGAGGATTCGACTACGACAAGTCGGAGAAACTCATCGCCATCGGGCGCCAGAAGACACTGCAAGCCATTAAGGCGCAGGTTATTAAATAAAACAAAACTAAGTCTGAAAAGATTTGGTGGTATCGAAAAAAAGTAGTACCTTTGCAGCCAATATGAGAAAAGTTGTACTACTAACAGCATTTTTGCTGAGCTATACAGCTCATTTGCTGGCACATACGGATTTCAACGAGCGTCCGAAGCTCGTGGTGGGAATTGTGGTAGACCAGATGCGCTGGGACTATCTCTCCCGTTATTATGACAAATTCGAGGAAGACGGATTACGTCGTCTGCTCGATGACGGCTACTCTTGCGACAACTGCCTGATAAACTATCTGCCGACGGTCACTGCCATCGGGCACACTTCGGTCTACACGGGAGCCACTCCTGCCTTTCACGGCATCTGCGGCAACGACTTCCAGATAGACGGCAAGCCTGTATACTGCTGCGGCGACGAGACGGTAGACCCCGTGGGCAGCGACAACCGCAAGAAGGGCTGCATGTCGCCAAGGAACATGCTGGCAACGACCATAGGCGACCAGATAAGGCTGCATACCGACTTCAAGTCGAAGGTGATAGGCGTGTCGTATAAGGACCGTGCAGCCATCCTCCCTGCCGGACACAGTGCCAACGGAGCCTACTGGCTGGACACCAAGAACGGCCAGTTTATCACAAGTACGTACTACATGACGGAGCTGCCAGACTGGGCGAAGGCCTACAACAAGGAGCTCAGGAATAACAAGGAGCTGCAGAAGGTGGGAAAGGATGTCGGACTGTATCCCCTGTGTGGTCATATCACTACTGATATGGCCATTGCTGCGCTTAAGGGCGAGAGACTCGGCAAGGGCGAGGCTACGGATATGCTCTGCGTGAGCTACTCCCAGACTGACGTGATAGGCCACGAGTGGGGCACGAGGGGTGAGCGTACCGACGAGGCTTACCTGCAGCTCGACAAGGACATCGCCCGACTGCTGAAGGCTCTCGACGGGCAAGTGGGGGAGGGCAACTACCTGCTGTTTCTCACTGCCGACCACGGGGCAGCACATAACTTCAAGTTCATGCAGGACCACAAGATTGCCGCTGGAGCCTGGAAATGGGCTGACGAGCTGACTCCAATGCTGGCGCAGGTGCTCAAGGAGAAACTTGGCACTGACATGAAGGTGATATCAGGCCTGATGGCCTATCGTATATACCTTGACAGGAAATATATCGCTGAGCAGGGCCTCGACGAGGCGAAAGTGCGCAAGACCATCGTCGACTTCCTGAGAACAGCTCCCCACGTGCAGTTCGCGGCTGACTTCGAGCAGATACAGTATGCCCCCGTTCCCGACCTGATACGCCAGCGTGCGCTGATGGGCTATCACCCGCGCCGCTCGGGCGACATCATCGTCGTGCCAGAGCCGGGATGGTACGAGTTTGGCAAGTGGTCGTCGCCCGTGGGCACTACACATGGAGAGTGGAACCCCTACGACGCACATATCCCCCTGCTGTTCTACGGATGGAAGGTGGAGCACGGAAGCACGTCGCGCGAGGTGCATATCACGGATATAGCCCCCACGATAACGCAGATGCTGCATGTACAGCAGCCTGACGCCTGTGTCGGTGAGGCAATTACAGAAGTGGTGAAATAGAGAAAACAATATTGTTATAACATTTTATTAATTTTATGAACTTTACTTTGTTAATTACCGTCTTGTTGACGGCTATTACATTGGTGGTAGCGGCTTACGTCATAGCCAAGCTGATAGGACCGAGGTCCTACGCTAAGGTGAAGGGTGAGCCGTATGAGAGTGGTATACCCACACGAGGCAGTTCTTGGCTGCCTATCTCTGTGGGATTCTATCTCTTTGCCATCTTGTTCCTCATGTTTGATGTGGAAACGGTGTTTCTGTATCCATGGGCAGTGGTAGTGAAGGAGTACGGGGCGATGGCACTGCTGTCAATCGGCTTCTTCCTTGTAGTTCTGGTATTAGGCTTGGCTTATGCCTGGCGGAAAGGAGACTTGGAATGGAAGTAAGAAAGCCTCACATCAAGAGTATTCCCTACGAGGAGTGGAAAGACAACTCCTCGCTGGAGAAGATCGTTGACGAGCTCCATGAAGGTGGTGTCAACGTTGTGACTGGTTCGCTGGACCAGCTGATCAACTGGGGTCGCTCAAACTCCCTCTGGTCGCTCACTTTCGCTACGTCATGCTGTGGTATCGAGTTCATGGCATGTGGCTGCTCGCGTTATGACTTTGCACGCTTCGGCTTCGAGGTTACGCGTAACTCTCCACGTCAGGCCGACCTGATCATGTGTGCCGGTACCATCACCCACAAGATGGCTCCAGCACTGAAGCGTCTGTACGACGAGATGGCAGAGCCTAAGTACGTGATAGCAGTAGGCGGATGCGCCATCAGCGGCGGTCCGTTCAAGTCGAGCTATCATGTGGTGAAGGGTATCGAGGAGATCGTGCCCGTCGACGTGTTCATCCCAGGCTGTCCTCCACGCCCGGAGGCTATCATGTACGGCATGATGCAGCTGCAGCGTAAGGTGAAGATTGAGAAATTCTTCGGTGGAGCCAACCACAAGCAGACAGCCGAGGAGGCTGCTCTCGGAGTATCCAATGAGGAACTGACATTCCGCTCAAAGCTTGGCGACCATCGTCGTGAACCGATGGTGATCACTGACGTGCCAAAGGAATTCGTAGAAGAAATGAAAGCTGCTCAGGCAGAGGTTAAAGCAGAGGAGGAGAAGGCATGAAGTTAGATTTCCTATCATTTGATTTTGACAAGTTCGCACAGGAGATGCAGAACTTGAAGGACAAGAAGGGCTTCGACTATCTTGTAACCATCGTCGGTGAGGACTTCGGGGCAGAAGAGGGACTGGGATGTATCTACATCCTGGAGAATACCAATACCCATGAGCGCTGTTCGGTGAAGATGATTGCCAAGACGCAGGTATGCGGTGACGGCATGTCGTCGAACGGAACGGGTGATACCGACGGCAAGACATTGGCTTATATCCCTACTGTCAGCAACATCTGGCGCGTGGCCGAACTGCTGGAGCGTGAGGTCTACGACTTCTACGGCATCGTATTCCTGGGCCATCACGATATGCGACGCCTGTTCCTGCGCAACGACTTCAAGGGATATCCTTTCCGCAAGGACTGGACGTTTAATGACGAGTACACACTTGACGATGACCAAGAGCCGGAATACGGGCTGGAGTACTATCTTGACAGCGACGGTAACCTCCAGTCGAAGCAGAACCGCCTCTTCGGTGACGACGACTACGTGATAAATATCGGTCCGCAGCACCCTGCCACTCACGGAGTGCTCCGCCTGCAGACAGTGCTGAACGGTGAGACCGTGAAGCGCATCTATCCGCACCTCGGATATATCCATCGCGCCATCGAGAAGATGTGGGAAGGCATGACCTATCCGCAGACACTGGCTCTGACCGACCGTCTGAACTATCTTGGAGCAATGCAGCACCGTCATGCCCTGGTGGGTGTGATCGAGGAAGGCATGGGCGTGGAGCTGACAGACCGCATCAAGTACATCCGCACTATCATGGATGAGCTTCAGCGTCTCGACTCCCACCTGCTATATACTTCTTGCTGCGCTCAGGACCTGGGTGCGCTGACAGCATTCCTCTACGGTATGCGCGACCGCGAGCATGTGCTCAACTGTATGGAGGAAACCACTGGCGGACGCTTGATACAGAACTATTATAGAATAGGTGGCCTGCAGGACGATATCGATCCTAACTTCGTGAAGAATGTGAAGGAGCTGGTGAAATACCTCCGTCCTACCATTCAGGAGTATATGGATGTGTTCGGTGACAATGTCATCACCCACAACCGCTTTGAGAATTGCGGTCCGATGTCGCTCGAGGATTGTATCAACTACGCTGTTACCGGTCCTGCCGGACGCGCTTCCGGATGGAAGAACGACGTGCGCAAGAATCATCCTTACGATATGTACGACAAGGTGCAGTGGGAGCAGTGTACTCTCGACACATGTGACTCTATGGGACGCTATCTCGTTCACATCAACGAGATGTACCAGAGCCTGAACATCATCGAGCAGCTCATCGACAACATTCCTGAGGGTGACTTCTACGTTAAGCAGAAGCCTATCATCAAGGTGCCCGAGGGACAGTGGTACTACTCTGTCGAGGGCGTGGCTGGTGAGTTTGGCGTTTATCTCGACTCTCGTGGCGACAAGAGCCCATACCGCATGAAGATGCGCCCGATGGGTCTCTCGCTGGTAGGTGCCTTCGACCCGATGCTGCGTGGTCAGAAGATTGCCGACCTGATTGCTACATGTGCTGCTATTGACGTTGTAATACCTGATATTGACAGATAAGGAATGAACTACTACGGATTATGCGGATCATACGGATTGACTGCGCAAGTAGAGAATTCGTGAAACTCGTGAAATTCGTAGTCGAATAAAGAAAAGAATATATGTTCGATTTTAGTTTAGTTACACAATGGTTCGACGCTCTCCTGAGAGAGACCTTAGGGTTGGGAGATTTTCTGTCGATATTGATTGAGTGCGTGCTGGTGGGCGTGGGTATCCTCGTAGGGTATGCCCTCATCGCAATCGTACTGATATTTATGGAGCGTAAGGTTTGTGCATATTTCCAGTGCCGCCTTGGCCCGATGCGAGTAGGCTACTGGGGCCTGCTGCAGGTGTTTGCCGATGTGCTGAAGATGCTCATCAAGGAGATATTCTTCGTCGACCGTGCCGACAAGCTGCTCTATGCCGTCGCTCCGCTCTTGGTGATTATCGGTTCTGTGGGAGCCTTCTCGTTCCTGCCGTGGAACAACGGTGCTACAGTGCTCGACTTCAACGTAGGCGTGTTCCTGCTCACAGCCATCTCTTCTATTGGAGTGGTAGGTATCTTCCTCGCCGGCTGGGGCTCTAACAATAAGTATTCTGTGGTTTCCGCCATGCGTGGCGCAGTGCAGATGATATCATACGAGATGTCGCTCTGCCTCTGCCTGATCACTGCTGTGATCCTGACGGGAACAATGCAGATGAGCGGTATCGTAGAGGCTCAGACAGGACCTTGGAAGTGGCTCATCTTCCAGGGGCATATCCCTGCCATCATCGCCTTCTTCGTATTCCTCATCGCTGGTAACGCTGAGGCCAACCGCGGCCCGTTCGATATGGCTGAGGCTGAGAGCGAGCTGACTGCCGGACACCATACGGAGTACTCGGGTATGGGCTTCGGATTCTTCTACCTCGCTGAGTTCCTCAACCTCTTTATCATCGCAGGTATCGCCGCAACGGTGTTCCTCGGTGGCTGGGCTCCTGTGAACATCGGCATCGAGGCATTCGACGCTGTGATGAACTACATCCCGGGTATCGTATGGTTCATGGGTAAGGCCTTCCTGCTCGTATGGATCCTGATGTGGATTAAGTGGACGTTCCCACGTCTGCGTATCGACCAGATCTTGAAGCTGGAGTGGAAGTACCTGATGCCGCTTGGGCTCATCAACCTTGTGATTATGACTATTGTTGTGGCCCTCGGCCTTTATATTAAATAAGGTATAGCAATGGAAGATAACAAAACATATTTCGGAGAAATAGGGCACGGCGTGAAGACTCTGGCCATTGGAATGAAGACCACCTGGAAGGAATACTTCAAGGACTTCTTCACCAACAAGTCGACAGAGCAGTACCCTGAAAACCGCAAGACGACACTCCATGTGTCAAAGCGTCATCGCGGTCGCCTGACTTTCAAGCGCAACGAGGATGGCAGCTACAAGTGTACGGCATGCACATTGTGCGAAAAAGCCTGTCCGAACGGGACTATCAAGATTACGAGCCACATGGCCGAGGATCCTGAGACAGGTAAGAAGAAGAAGGTGCTCGACGACTATCAGTACGATCTTGGCGACTGTATGTTCTGCCAGCTCTGTACTAACGCCTGCAACTTCGATGCCATCGAGTTTACAAACGATTTCGAGAATGCCGTGTTCGACCGCTCTAAGCTGGTGCTCCATCTCAATGAGGAAGTATACAACGGCGGTTCGCTGCCCAACCTCATCGATGGAGGAGCAGAGTGGGAAGTCGGTAAGTTTAACACTAAAACGAAGTAACGCGTTATGGGTAATACAGTTATGTTTATCATCCTCGCGGTGTTCATCATAGGCTCTGCGCTGATGTGCGTCACCACAACGAGGATTATGCGAGCCGCAACATTTATGTTGTTCGTGCTCTTTGGTGTGGCAGGTATTTATTTCCTGCTTGACTACACCTTCCTGGGAGCCGCTCAGATCTCAGTATATGCCGGAGGCGTTACGATGATCTATGTGTTCGCCATCCAACTGGTGAGCAAGCGTACCCTTCAGGGTCTGGAGGAGCGTGTCAAGTCGAGTAAGATGATTGCTGGCGGTCTGGCTGCACTTGCAGGACTGGTAGTGGTTTGTCTTATTCTGCTCAAGGCAGGCTTCTATACTCAGGAGATTGCCAATGTAGAGGTGCCGATGAAGGAGATCGGTATGGCTCTCGTCGGTTCAGAGAAGTATCAGTATGTACTGCCATTCGAGTTCATCTCAGTATTCCTGCTGGCATGTATCATCGGAGGCTTGGTTGTAGCAAGAAAGGAGGATAAGGCATGATACCAGTTGAATGTTATTTCGCACTTAGTGCCCTGTTGTTCTTTATCGGTGTCTATGGATTCGTGACACGACGCAACCTGATTGCCATGCTCATCTCTGTAGAGCTGGTGCTCAATGCTGTGGATATCAACTTTGCCGCCATCAACCGTCTGCTCTATCCAAACGGTATGGAGGGCATGTTCATGACACTCTTCGTGATTGGTGTTGCCGCTGCGGAAAGTGCAGTTGCCATCGCTATTATCATCAATGTATATCGTAACTTCAAGAGCGACAGCGTTGATGCTATCCAGAATATGAAACGATAAAAACGGTAAGGATTATGTTTAGTTACACAGTATTTATAATGCTTCTGCCGCTGCTGTCGTTCCTCGTTCTCGGACTGGCAGGCATGAAGATGCAGCACAAGGTGGCCGGACTCATCGGCACGTGCTCTTTGGCTATCGTCACGATACTCTCTTACCTCACTGCATTCCAGTATTTCGGAATGGACCGTGTGGACGGAGTATACCAGACGTTTGTCCCGTATAATTTCACTTGGTTGCCTCTGGGCAATCTGCACTTCGACCTCGGTATCCTGTTGGATCCTATCAGCGTGATGATGCTGATCGTGATCTCTACAGTGTCGCTGATGGTTCATATCTACTCATTCGGCTATATGCATGGTGAGAAGGGCTTCCAGCGCTACTACGCTTTCCTGAGCCTCTTCACGATGTCAATGCTGGGCTTGGTACTTGCCACCAACATCTTCCAGATGTATATGTTCTGGGAGCTCGTGGGTGTAAGCTCTTACCTGCTCATCGGATTCTACTATCCTCTGAAGCCCGCTATCGCCGCTTCCAAGAAGGCGTTCATCGTCACTCGCTTTGCCGATATGTTCTTCCTCGTAGGTATCCTGACATTCGGATATTTCGTTGACTCGTTCAGCTTCTCGTTTGCAGGAGACATCGTGATGGGTCAGGGCACGACACCTTTCATTCAGGGCAACCTCGCAAAGGCTGTTGCTGCCGGAGGATTCATCATTCCTACCGCACTGGTGCTGATGTTCATCGGTGGTGCCGGTAAGAGTGCGATGTTCCCACTGCACATCTGGCTGCCGGATGCTATGGAGGGCCCGACACCTGTGTCTGCACTGATTCACGCCGCTACGATGGTTGTTGCCGGTGTGTTCCAGATCGCACGTATGTTCCCGCTGTGGATACAGTATGCTCCTGAGGCAATGTCGATTGTTGTATGGGTGGGTGTGTTCACCGCTTTCTATGCCGCTGCCGTTGCTTGTGCACAGAGCGATATCAAGCGTGTGCTCGCCTTCTCAACGATTTCACAGATAGCCTTCATGATGGTGGCTCTGGGTGTTTCTCTCCCAGGACACGAGGCTCTGATGGACAATCACGCACAGCTGGGTTATATGGCTGGTATGTTCCACCTGTTTACTCACGCTATGTTCAAGGCATGCTTGTTCCTCGGTGCTGGTTGTATCATCCATGCTGTCCACTCTAACGAGATGGCTCTGATGGGAGGTCTGCGCAAGTATATGCCCGTGACGCATGTCACATTCCTGATCTCTTGTCTGGCTATAGCAGGAATCCCATTCTTCTCAGGCTTCAGCTCTAAGGATGAGATAATCACTGCCTGCATGCAGTACTCGCCTGTAGTGGGCTGGATCATGACTGGTATCGCTGCTATGACAGCATTCTACATGTTCCGTCTGTATTACGGCATCTTCTGGGGAACAGAGAACAAGGAGGCCCACGAGCATCATACTCCGCACGAGGCTCCTCTCACTATGACTATTCCTCTGATCGTACTCTGTGTGATCACCGTCGGTGTTGGTATATACACTACATTAGGCGGATTCCTTGGCTGGGGCGGTTCCTTCGGCAGCTATGTATCTGCTGCTGGTACCGACTATACCATCCACTTCAACACGCAGATTGCCCTTACCTCTACTGTTATTGCGATTCTGAGCATCTGTCTCGCCACCTATATATATAAAGGTGAGAGCCAGCCTATTGCCGATCGTCTGTATAAGCAGTTCCCACGTCTGCATCGTGCAGCCTATAAGCGCTTCTATCAGGACGAGATATGGCAGTATGTTACTCATCGTATCATCTTCCGCCTGGTGTCAACACCTATTGCTTGGTTCGACCGTCACATTGTCGATGGCACATTCAACTTTATGGCTTGGGGTGCCAACGAGGCTGGTGAGTCTATCCGTTGCTGGCAGAGTGGCGATGTGCGCCAGTATGCCGTTTGGTTCCTCACAGGTACAGTTGCATTAACATTAATCCTTTTATGCATCTAAAGATATGAGTATATTAAGTGTTTTCGTAATAATTCCTGCCCTGATGCTTCTTGGCCTTTGGCTTGCCAAGAATCTTAATCAGGTGCGTGGCGTGATGGTAACGGGTGCTTCGTGTCTGCTGGCACTCTCTATTTGGTTGACCATCTATTTCATTCAGGAGCGTGCTGCTGGTAACACTGCCGAGATGCTGCTGACTTACAGCACACCTTGGTTCAAGCCTCTGAATATCGCATACAGTGTCGGTGTCGACGGCATCTCTGTGGTTATGCTGCTGCTGTCAAGCATCATCGTGTTCACAGGTACCTTCGCCTCTTGGCAGCTTAAGCCGCTTACCAAGGAATACTTCCTCTGGTTCACACTGCTTTCGACGGGTGTGTTCGGCTTCTTCATCTCTACCGACCTCTTCACAATGTTCATGTTCTACGAGGTAGCCCTGATACCTATGTATCTGCTGATCGGTGTATGGGGTTCCGGACATAAGGAGTACTCGGCAATGAAGCTTACCCTGATGCTGATGGGAGGCTCGGCTCTGCTGATTCTCGGACTGCTGGGTATCTATTACTTCAATGGCCAGTATAGTGGAACTTACACCTTTGAGTTGACAGAGATTGCCGCTGCCCACGCTATTCCTGGGTCTATCCAGAATATCTTCTTCCCATTCATCTTCATCGGATTCGGTGTGCTGGGAGCACTCTTCCCGTTCCACACTTGGTCTCCCGATGGTCACGCATCAGCGCCAACGGCTGTTTCTATGCTCCATGCTGGTGTGCTGATGAAACTGGGAGGATATGGCTGCTTCCGCGTAGCTATGTATCTGCTGCCTGAGGCTGCACAGGATCTTTCTTGGATATTCCTCATCCTGACAACTATCTCAGTGGTATATGGTGCTCTTTCTGCATGTGTACAGACTGACCTTAAGTATATCAATGCTTACTCGTCAGTATCTCACTGTGGACTCGTACTCTTTGCCCTGCTGATGATGAGTCAGACAGCTGTTACCGGTGCTGTGCTGCAGATGCTGTCTCACGGACTGATGACTGCCCTCTTCTTCGCACTTATCGGTATGATCTACGGACGTACACATACTCGTGACATCCGCGAGCTGGCTGGACTGATGAAGATTATGCCGTTCCTCGCAGTAGGCTATGTTATCGCAGGTCTTGCTAATCTCGGACTCCCCGGCTTCTCTGGCTTCATCGCAGAGATGACCATCTTCGTAGGTTCGTTTGGCGCTGAGCCAATGAGCGGCGACCCGAATACTTCGTTCCGTATGGTGGCTACCATCATCGCATGTATGTCGATTGTCGTTACTGCAGTCTATATCCTGCGCGTGGTTGGTAAGATCCTCTATGGCGAGGTAGAGAACAAGCACTTCCTTGAGCTTACAGATGCTACATGGGATGAGCGCGTCGCTGTTATCTGCCTGATATTCTGTGTGGCTGGTCTGGGTTGCTTCCCGTTCTGGGTTAGCGACATCATCTCTCCGGCAGCAGGTAATATTCTTCAGTCAATTGGTGTAATGTAAAAGAAGGAGGTAAGATTATGAATTACGGACAATTTCTCAATATGATGCCTGAGGCATCTCTTGTGCTCTTCCTTCTGGTGGTATTTATCGCAGACTTCTGTTTGCTGAAGGATGAGCAAAAGGCCAGGAAACTTGGCTTGATAACTACGGGACTCCTTGTCTGCCAGACATGCCTGATGTTTGGTGTTCAGCCCGCAGAGGCCTTTGGAGGACTATATGTGTCATCTGCTGCCGTTAATGTGATGAAGACCATTCTTGCATTTGGCACGTTGATTGTGGTGATTATGGCTCAGTCATGGGTAGAGACTCGTCAGCGCTTGGCAGGTGAGTTCTATATGCTGGTCATCTCTACACTCCTGGGTATGTATGTGATGATGTCGAGCGGCAACTTCCTCCTGTTCTTCCTCGGTCTTGAGATGGCTTCTGTGCCTATGGCATGTATGGTGGCCTTCGACAAGGACCGTAAGAACTCTGCAGAGGGTGCTGCCAAGTATATTCTCGTAGCTACGTTCTCAAGTGGTGTGATGCTCTTCGGTATTTCGTTCATCTATGCCGCAACAGGCACACTCTATTTCGACGATGTGGCAACAGCTCTGAACAAGAACTATCTTGCAACGCCACTTTCCATCATGGGACTGGTGTTCTTCTTCAGTGGTCTTGGCTTTAAGATCTCACTCGTGCCGTTCCACTTCTGGACAGCTGACACCTATCAGGGGGCTCCTACTCCAGTGACTGGCTATCTGAGCGTTATCTCAAAGGGTGCAGCGGCTATCACGCTGTGCATAATCCTGATGAAGGTGTTCGCTCCGATGCTCAACTACTGGGAGTATATGCTCTATATCGTTATCGTACTGTCTATCACAGTAGCCAACCTGTTTGCTATCCGTCAGAGTGAGCTTAAGCGCTTCATGGCGTTCAGCTCTATCTCTCAGGCAGGATACATCATGCTGGCAGTTGTAGGATACAGTCAGCTGGGTGTCGCAGCACTTACATACTATGTGCTCGTGTATATCGTTGCTAATATGGCAGTATTCACCGTTATCAACGTTGTAGAGCGTAATAACGGCGGACGCACAGACATGGCTGCATACAACGGATTCTACCAGACCAACCCCAAACTCTCATTCCTGATGACCTTGGCTCTGTTCTCTCTGGCAGGTATTCCTCCGTTTGCCGGTATGTTCTCTAAGTTCTTCGTATTCATGGCTGGTGTGCAGAATGGTGACCCGATGGCATACTTCGTAGTATTCATCGCGTTGGTGAACACAGTAGTGTCACTCTACTACTATCTGCTTATCGTCAAGGCTATGTACATCACGAAGACCGACAGTCCGCTGCCTACATTCAAGAGCGATGAGGGCACTAAGATAGCATTGGCTATCTGCACGGTAGGTATCGCACTGTTCGGTGTATGCTCTTGCATATACGAATGGATTGCTGCTGCCGGTATCTAAGATCGCTTGATTTTACTTAGGTTACAATTCAAAATTCACTGGATTTGGTCATCAAATCCAGTGAATTTCTTTATGATGCTATAGTATTTTCTTTAGGAACTTCGGAGTATAGCCTTTCTTGCTCTTTGCCACCTCTTCAGGAGTGCCCGTAGAGAGAATCTGTCCTCCCTTTCTTCCTCCCTCCGGACCGATGTCGATGATCCAGTCAGCGAGCTTTATCACGTCAAGGTTATGCTCGATGATGATAACGGTATTGCCTCTGTCTACGAGCTTCTGGAGCACATCCATGAGTATGCGGATATCCTCAAAGTGAAGACCTGTGGTAGGTTCGTCAAGAATATAAAGGGTCTTGCCCGTATCTTTCTTTGCCAGTTCTGTGGCGAGCTTTACGCGCTGGCTCTCACCTCCGGAGAGGGTGGTAGACGACTGACCTACCTTGATGTATCCCAGTCCGACATCCTGTATCGTCTTTATCTTTCTGAGGATGTCAGGCACGTTCTCGAAGAACTCCACCGCCTGATTGATTGTCATATCCAGCACGTCGGCTATAGACTTTCCCTTATAGCGCACCTCAAGCGTCTCTCGGTTGTACCTCTTACCATGACACTCCTCACAAGGCACCTGGATATCTGGCAGGAAATTCATCTCGATGGTCTTGTAGCCATTGCCTCCGCAGGTCTCACAGCGGCCTCCCTTGACATTGAAAGAGAACCGGCCGGGCTTATAGCCGCGAATCTTTGCCTCGGGCAGATTGACGAACAGCGACCGGATATCAGAGAATACACCTGTATATGTGGCAGGGTTGCTTCGCGGTGTACGGCCTATAGGAGACTGGTCTACATTCACCACCTTGTCAATATACTCCAGTCCCTCGATGCTCTCGTATGGCATCGGCTTTTTCAGTGAGCGGTAGAAATGGTGTGAGAGTATAGGCTGCAGAGTCTCATTGATCAGTGTTGATTTCCCTGAACCTGACACTCCTGTTACAAGTATCAGTTTCCCGAGCGGGAACTCCACATCGACGTTTTTCAGATTATTACCCGTACAGCCCCTTATTATTAGTTTCTTCCCATTGCCTTCCCTGCGTTTCTCGGGAACAGCTATCTGTAGCTTGCCGTTAAGATACTGTGCTGTGAGTGTATCTGTCTTAAGCATTTCCTCTGGCGTGCCCTGAAACACCACCTCTCCACCTTTGCGGCCGGCCTTAGGACCGATGTCTACCACATAGTCGGCTTCACGCATCATGTCCTCATCGTGCTCCACTACAATGATGGTGTTTCCCAAGTCTCTCAACTCCTTAAGTGAGTGGATAAGTCGCTCATTGTCTCTCTGATGCAGACCGATAGATGGCTCGTCAAGGATGTATAGCACATTCACCAGCTGTGACCCTATCTGAGTGGCGAGGCGTATTCTCTGGCTCTCACCACCGGAGAGGCTTGCCGACTGACGGTTGAGGGCAAGGTATTCGAGTCCCACTTCGAGCATAAAGTCCAGCCTTGTGCGTATCTCCTTGAGAATCTCGCTGGCTATCTGTTGTTGCTGATGGTCGAGATGTTCTTCTACATGTTCCAGCCATTCACGCAGCTCTGCTATGTCCATATTCCCAAGCTCAGAGATGTTCTTGTCCCATATCCTGTACGATAGGGCTTCGCGGTTAAGTCTCTGCCCGTGACACTCTGGGCACTCGCACTCTGCGAGGAACTGGTCGGCCCATTTCTGACCTGAAGCAGATTCGTCGTTCTCCATGACATTGCGCAGATACTTGATGACACCGTTGAATGCAACGAAATAGTCGCTCGATGTATGTACGACCTCCTTGTCGATGCGGACATCTTCCAGCGAGCCGTAGAGTACCTCTCTCATCGCATCGTCAGGGATGTCCTCGATAGGTGTCTTGAGCTCGCAGTCGTATTTCTTCAACAAAGCTGCTATCTGCCAGAATATCATCTGGTTCTTGTATTTGCCAAGAGGTGCTATGCCTCCTTCGTAGATGCTCTGTTTCTTGTCGGGTATAACCTTAGCCAGGTCTATCTGGTTAATCGTTCCCAAACCTTTGCAGTGGGGACATGCCCCCTGGGGCGAATTGAACGAGAAGTTGTTTGGTGCCGGGTCGCTATAGCTGATGCCGGTGGTAGGGCACATCAGTCGTTTAGAGAAGTGCTTGATCGCACCCGTCTCCTTGTCGAGTATCATTATCAGGCCTTCGCCCTGTTTCATTGCAATGCTTACAGACTTCTTAAGCCTGTCCTCGTCTTTAGATGACACTGCGAGCTTGTCGATGACAACCTCGATGTTGTGGTTCTTGTAGCGGTCTACCTTCATTCCTCTTACAATCTCCAGCATCTCTCCGTCTACCCGGATGTTAAGATATCCCTTTTTGCGCATTGCCTCGAAGAGCTCGCGGTAGTGACCCTTCCTGCTTCTCACTACAGGGGCAAGGATGAATATCTTCTTTCCATCGTAGTCGTGTAGAATCATTTCCAGCACCTTCTCCTCGGTGTATTTCACCATCTCCTCACCAGTATGGTAGCTGTATGCCTTTCCGGCTCGGGCATAGAGCAGACGCATATAGTCGTACACCTCGGTCGTTGTGCCTACCGTAGAGCGAGGATTCTTATTGGTGGTCTTTTGCTCGATACTGATTACTGGCGACAGACCTGTAATCTTGTCTACATCGGGTCGCTCCATGCCCCCGAGGAAGTTTCTTGCGTAGGCAGAGAAGGTCTCGATGTATCGCCTCTGCCCTTCAGCAAAGATGGTGTCGAAGGCCAGTGATGATTTGCCGGAACCGCTGAGCCCTGTTATTACTGTCAGTGAGTTGCGTGGTATCTCCACATCCACGTTCTTCAGATTATGGACTCTGGATCCATAGACGTATATTTTCTTGTCTTGACTTTCCATTTCAGTTATTAAGTGTTGATTCCTGGATGTAATTCCTGAGCAGATTCACGTCTTTGCGGATATTGTATTCTCTTCCGTCGGCACCACGGGCTTTTACCAAGATGAAGTATGTGCCTTCTTTTACATCCTTGCCATTATAGGTGCCGTCCCATCCGTCGGCATTGGGGTCTGTCCATTCGTAGAGTTTCTGCCCCCAGCGGTTGAAGATGTATGCATGAAAGTCTACGATACTCTGGCACTCCTTGGGCTTGAAGGTCTGGTTCCAGTCATCACCGTTTGGCGAGAAGGCATTAGGGAATGTAAGCTTGCTTTCGAAGACGGTAACTTTTATTGGATAAGGTCCAAGTTGGTCGCCTTGATCGTTAAGTTTAACGATTAGGGTCACAATCGTGGTACCTGATTCCATGAAGGTGTACTCTGTATCCTCTTCGTAGCGAACCATCATCTCTTTCTCCTCACCTTCTTTCTGAAAGTGCCACTCATATACAGGAGAGAGTTCTCCCATATCTACAGGATTGGCATGGAAAGTGACGTTCAGAGGAGCCTGACCGGAAGCGTCTGACTGACTTTCGGTCTCGACACCTTCGTCATTGATAAATGTTGCAGTTGGGGTAACATCTTGGGCTACTCCTATTGATGCTGAAAAAACTGCCAGAGACAGTAGTATTATTGATTTTATCTTCATTTTTAATTGTATTAATGTGCAAAGATACGAAAAAAATGATAAATGATAAATGATAAATGATAATTATTTTGTAATTTTGCATCGTAATTCGCAATTAGAAGAGTTTTATGACGAGATTTTTGAGATATTTCCTATTATTCATGGCCTTTTCTACTGCCGTTGGTGCCGTAGCTCAGGTCTTCTCTGACGATGTGCGACAGCGTACCATCCGTGTGGGGGTAATGCTGCCACTGCATAATATAAATGGTGATGGAAAACGGATGGTGGAATACTATCGTGGCATCCTAATGGCCTGCGACAGTCTTAAGCAGAGCGGCATATCTGTAGATGTGCATGCATGGAATGCAGCTGAGGATTGTGATATCTCTCAATTGCTGAGGGACAAGGATGCTGCCAGATGCGATATCATCTTCGGACCTCTCTATTCAAAGCAGATGCAGGCGATGTCTGACTTTGTGGAGCGTAATGATATCAGGCTTGTGATTCCTTTTTCCATCAATGCCCCACAACTGCTTACAAACAGGAACATATTCCAGATATGGCAGTCACCGACAAGAATCACGACTTTAAGTATCGAACTGTATCTTGAGAACTTCAAGGATTATCACCCTGTATTCATAGACTGCAACGATTCTACCAGCAGGAAGTATCCGTTCACTTCAGGCTTGCGCCGTCAGTTGGATAATCGGGGTATCGCGTACAATATAACTAATCTGAAATCGAGTGAGGAGTCATTCTCGAAGGCTTTCAGCCGTACTAAGAAGAATATTGTAATCCTGAACACAGGTCGTTCTCAGGAGCTGGGAGTGGCATTTGCGAAAATAAGCGGACTCAAGCATAATGTCCCGACACTCGAAATCTCGATGTTCGGATATTCGGAGTGGTTGGCATATACTCATAGTCATCTTGATAACTTCTATAAGTTTGATACATATATACCATCTGTATTCCATTACAATCCTCTTACGTCTTCAACACAGCGTCTGGAACAGAAATATCGTTGGAATTTCCATTCTGAGATGCAGCATGCCCTGCCTCGCTTTGCGTTGACAGGTTTCGACCATGCGTTCTTCTTCCTGAAGGGACTGCATAAGTACGGGAAGTCGTTTAATGGGGCCGCAGGATTGTTCGGCTATCCTCCTGTGCAGACGCCATTGGTGTTTGAGCGTATGGGCAATGGCGGTCTTCAGAACCATAGCCTGCTTTTGGTGCACTATGCACCTGAACATAGGGTGGAGACGGTGAAATTCAAATAAAAAACATTGTGCTGTCAGATGATGCATTTGCCAAATAATAAGGTGACGAGGTGGGTAAAGGTTATTTTACTCTTTTATTCTATTACCTTCTTACCTCATAACTCTTTTGCCCAAGTCGGGCAATACCGCAATGATCTTGCTATTGGAGGTAGTTTTGGTTACACACTGAGCAATATTGCTTTTGTGCCGACAGTGCCTCAGGATATGTTGGGGGGTAAGACGTTCGGATTTACGGCCCGCTATACTTGTGAGAAGTATTTCAGTAGTATATGTGCTATCGTGGGCGAGGTGAATTATGCTCAGATAGGATGGAAGGAGCGTATATGGAATATGAATGACGAACCAGTTGTGTTGCATAGCGATACGACTCAGACATTGCAGTACTCTCGAAAGATGACCTACGTGCAGATACCCTTACTGGCTCGCCTGGGCTGGGGTAGGGAACGTAGCGGACTGCAGTTCTTCTTCCAAGTGGGACCTCAGTTTGGTATATGTATTGGCGAGTCGACAGAATCAAACTTTGATGTACACGATCCGGCTTTCGATCCGGCTGTCAAGGATGGGACCTACGGATCAGACTATAAGTATGCTTATGCGCGCGCATCCCATGTCGTTGCTCAGGACTCTATGGCAGTGGAGAACAAGATCGACTATGGTATTGCCGTCGGAGCTGGTGTCGAGTGGAGCCACCGTCGTCTGGGACACTTTATTGTCGAAGGGCGTTACTACTACGGACTAGGAAATATTTACGGGGCCACGAAGCGCGACTATTTTGCGCGGTCGAACTTTGGAAATATCGTGATAAAGTTCACGTACCTCTTTGATGTAATAAGGACAAAAAACTCTAAAATTAAATAATTATGTTTGAGAATCAACCTAAGGGATTATTCGCGTTGGCACTTGCCAACACTGGTGAGCGATTTGGTTATTACACGATGATTGCCGTATTCGCTCTGTTTCTAAGAGCCAACTTCGGTCTTACTCCAGGTGTGGCTGGTACTATCTACAGCTCGTTCCTCATGTTCGTCTATTTCTTCCCACTTAT
>DGTJ01000090.1:45765-68212 GCA_002393725.1 Prevotella sp. UBA4339
CTGGGCTATCTGTTGCTGTCTGTTCCTCTGGGAGGTGACACACTGGCGCTCGTAGTGATGCTTGGAGCACTTATTGCTATCGGATTCGGTACAGGACTCTTCAAGGGCAATCTCCAGGTGATGGTAGGTGACCTCTACAACGATCCTAAGTATGCTGAGAAGCGTGATGCCGGCTTCTCTATCTTCTACATGGCCATCAATATCGGTGCCCTTTTTGCACCTACCGCTGCTATCCGCATCATGGAGTGGGCTCAGCAGAGTCTTGGTGTCAGCGAGAACGATTCTTATCACTTCGCCTTTGCCGTTGCTTGTGCATCGCTTATACTCTCTATTGCTATTTATTATGCTTTCCGCAGCACTTTCCGTCATGTGGAGGGAGGAAAGAAGAAGGATGACAACAGCGTCACAGTAGATACTCTTTCGTCAGCAGAGACACGTGAGCGCCTTATCGCACTGGTTCTCGTATTCGGTGTCGTGGCTTTCTTCTGGATGTCATTCCATCAGAACGGACTCTCGCTTACGTACTTCGCTAATGAGTTCAATGAGACCTCTGCTGAGGGTGTCAAGGCGATGGCCTTCAATGTATGGAATCTTGTAGCTATCATCTTTATGGTGTATGCTGCCTTCTCACTCTTCCAGGGCAAGACTTCCAAAGGACGTATCATCTCTGCCGTAGTAATTCTTGCAGCACTTGCGTTCCTTGCATATAACTATGGTGTGCTCGATGGTAGCGTAGAGGTAAAGGCTCCTATCTTCCAGCAGTTCAATCCTTTCTACGTGGTTGCCTTAACACCAGTGTCACTGGCTATCTTCGGTTGGCTGGCAGCACGCAACAAGGAACCAAAGGCACCCCGTAAGATTGCTTACGGTATGATCGTTGCGGCTGTGGCATTCTGCCTGATGCTCTATGCATCGCTTACCTTGCCTTCGCCTAACGAGCAGGCTGCACTTGGCGATGCTGCTCCACGCGTTTCCTCTTACTGGCTTATCTCTACATACCTTATCCTTACCTTCGGTGAGCTGCTGCTTTCGCCTATGGGAATATCATTTGTTTCCAAGGTAGCACCTCCAAAGTATAAGGGCGCCTGCATGGGTGGATGGTTTGTGTCTACAGCCATCGGCAACCAGCTTGTGATGGTGGGTGGCCTGCTCTGGGGCGATCTGCCTCTGTGGTCGGTATGGGCTGTGTTCGCATGCCTCTGTGTACTTGCAGCACTGTTCATGTTCACCATTATGAAGCGACTGGAAAAGGTTTGCTGATAAATAAATTCAAGTCTTAATGATAAGTGATAAACTTATTTCGTTGCCTCGTATGAGGTGGGTGATAGGTTTATCACTTATTATTTTTCATTTCTGTATTTGCAGAGCGCAATCACTGACTTTTGTCGAACTCAACTGCGAGAATCTTCTTGATTATCATGATGATGCGGGAAAGGACGACAGTGAGTATCTTCCTGATGCCACGCGCCACTGGACAAAAAAGCGTTATTGGCGAAAACTGAACAACATCGCTCAGGAGCTGCTTTCTGTTTCCGATGAAGGCATTCCAGACCTTGTGGCTCTCTGTGAAGTTGAGAATGATTCTGTCTTGCATGACCTCACTAAGCGGTCTCTTCTTCGTAATGCAGGTTACGAGTATGTCATGACCTCTTCACCCGATCTTCGTGGCATTGATGTCGCATTGCTTTATTCTCCATTCTCGTTCCTGCCTGTTCTCAGCTACTCAATACGCATCACACCGGTTGACGGTATGCGTCCTACTCGCGATATTCTATATGTGTCAGGACAGATAGTCTCTGGTGACACTCTTCATGTGTTCGTAGTTCATTTCCCCAGCCGTTTTGGAGGAGAGAGATACTCGCGTCCTTTCCGTAAGGCTGTTGCCGACCGCCTATGCCAGTCGCTCGACTCTGTTCAGAATGCTTGTCCGGATGCGAATATCCTTATAGCCGGTGATTTCAATGACGATGCAGATAGCCCATCGCTTCGACAGATTTACAGGCACAATATCCGCAATGTTACAGGAAGCTCCCATGGACTTAATGGCGTCAGGGGCACTTATCGTTATAAGGGCGAGTGGGGTAGTATCGACCATATCCTTGCCAGCCCTAATATATATAATAAGGTGGATACTGCTTTTATACATTCTCCAGAATTCATACTGGAAGAAGAGAATATATATGGTGGCATTCGTCCACGTCGCACTTATAATGGCATGAGATACCAGCCTGGCTATAGTGATCACCTGCCGTTGGTCGTTAAGATAGAGTTTTGATTGTGTAGAATCAGAATTTTTATTTTACTTGTACAATCTTGTATTGGTCAATGGTACGACGGTCTTCGCTGATATTCATTCCTACGGCCCAGACAGGACGCGTGTCGGTGGCAAAGCGTACGGCATAGTTCTTGGCGATAATCTGGTCGGTGGCTTCCTCTGCGCTTTTGCCGAATTTCAACTCAAGGATATAGATGGCATCGGGCACCTTCAGCGCTATGTCCATGCGCCCGTCGCTGGTCTGTTCCTCAGCACTGACATCGGCACCGAAGCCCATCAGTGCTGCATAGATGAGCGACTGGTAGAGTTGTTCATTCTGATTTTTATCGGTAATGCTATAGGGGATACCGGCATACCAGCGTCGAATGGTCTCCACGAACTCCTCGAAGGTGATGTCCTTGCGGCGCAGGTCTTGGAAGGCATTGCCTAGTGTATCCTGACTGCCTACATAGTCAGTCATGTAGTACTGGTAGAGCGAGTCGGCAAATCCCTCGCGCACCTCACCGTTGGGGAATCCCAGAGTGTATTTCTGTTCAAAGGGGTCATAGTCTTTCAATGTCAGGTAGCCGCTCTGGAACAGCACTGGGATTGGGTCGCTGATGCGTTCGGTGGGGGCGTCAAAACGGCTTATACGACCTTTGAAATGCTCTATCTGCTGCAGGCTGATGTTGTGCTGGCGCATAACGTTCACCAGCATGGTGGGCGTGCCGGTGGAGAACCAGAAGTTCATGATGTCGCCCATGGCGAAAGCATTCAACAGGCTCCACGGGCAGTAGATGTCGGTCATCTCTTTCGAGAAATGGTAACCGTCGTAGGTTTCTTTCAACTTGGCCACGATGTCATCGTAGGTGTAGTGTATGTTCCAGCGGCTGTAGAGTTTGTTCATCTTCTCCGTAAGCAGTTCGACGTCTGGCTTCATCTGGCTAAGCAGTTCCTCTTCCGTAATGCCGCAAATGCCTTCGTAGTTTGAATCGAAGGTCAGTTGCTGTAGGTTGTTCAGTTCGCTGAACACACTGAGTTGTGAGAACTTTGAGATGCCCGTCAGGAAAACAAAGCGCAGATATTGCGATTGCGCCTTCAGCGGTGAGAACAGGTTGCGAATGCGGCTACGGATATAGTCCTGCAGTTCCAGATCGGTGATGCTGTCCAGCATAGGTGCGTCGTATTCATCAATGAGAATGACCACCTTCTCGCCAGTCTGTTCGTGGGCTGCCTTGATGAGTCGTGACAGACGTGTGTCGTAATTCGTTGGATCTTCGGGCTTGCTTATGCCGAACTTTTCTTCTTGTTGCTCCAATACGAAGTTAATAGTTGGATGTACCCGTTCCTTCTCATAGTACTTGCCGTTCGACAGGTCAAGACGGATGACGGGATACTTTCGCCATTCCTTCTCCTTATCATATATATATAGCCCCTCGAACAGCTCCTTGCGCCCCTCGAAGTAGCAGCGCAGCGTATCAACTAATAGCGATTTGCCGAAACGTCGCGGACGACTGAGAAAGAAATTCTTGGCCTCCGTCGTCACCATCTTCCATATATATTCCGTCTTGTCAACATAAACAGCCCCGCGTTCGCGTATCCAGTCAAACTGCTGTACGCCCACGGCATAGCCTCTTTTCTGTCTCTCTGTCTGTGCCATTTTGCTTGTAGAAATGCCGATTTGCGGCAATCACGCTACAAAGATACGAATATTTTATGAAATATATTTTATTTACTTCACTTTTTTGTCTTTTCGCTTTTTTATTCCATTTTTGTGTATAATGTACGTTCTGCTTGTTTTTCATCCCCAATGGTGAGTCCTCTTGTTTTCAGCATCGCCAATATGGCTGGTATGTCGAGTGGTTGCTTGTTGTACTCATACGTATATAAAAAAGTTCCACCCTGGTACGCTACATTCTCCAAAGAGAGGAGAAGCGGTGGTGGACTCTGTCGAATGCAAAGGTAAGACTTTTTTCTGAATCGTGCAAGATTTTGGTCTTTTTATGCTTTTTCTCCCCAAAATGGTTAAATTTATATCTGATTTTGCAGATTTTTGTAAATAAGGAAAAATGCTCTCATATACAATCTCTCCGGCCTGCGATTGGCTGCGCCAAAGATGGGAATCAACATTATTGGCGGCAAGAAGGTGATTGTAAAATAAGCAATAGAAAATTCCATCCCAAGTCGTGAAACGTACATCCCAAGCCCTGAAACGTACATCCCAAGGCTTGGGATGTACGTACCAAGTCTTGGGATGAAACTTTGCATTGTTGGATGGAATAATATTAGTGTAGTTATTTGTTCTTATTCTTCCTTATATTCGGCAGTTGCAGGCCATAGCCCTTGCGGCGGTCTGTGTACCACATGGCGATGGCTGTGAGTGCTGCTCCAAAGGCTGTGAAACCGAAAATAAGCATCGAAGAAGTATAGGAAGGATCAACTTCATTGGCCTTTCCAACAAACATCGGTATGATGGCACGACCGAAGTTCTGGATGAAGAAAATCATCGAGTAGGCAGTACCAAGACATTTTAATGGGATGATTTTTGGGACGCAGGGCCACAGGGCAGCAGGTGCCAGTGAATAGCCTATACTGAGAATTACCATTAAGGCTATGGCTATAGTACTGTTGTGTATGGGCAATGAGAATCCGAAATGAACGGCAGCAAGCATCAGTGATCCTGTGATGACAAGTGTGACTCCTTTGCCATAGCGGTCATATATGAGACCGAATAGGGGAGTCATCAGTATGGTTCCGAATGGAGCTATCGATGAGAAAAATCCTGCAATGTCCGGATCTACTCCATACTTCATCACCATGAGTTTAGTAGAGAACTTCAGGAATGGTGATACTGCAGAGTAGAAGAGCACGCAGAAGAGTGTGATAAGCCAGAAACCTGGGTTGCGGAGTGTGACGAAGATATCAGAGAAACGGAATTCGTCATCCGAAACCGTGCGAGTGGCTGATGGATGTTGAGTGGCAGAGCTGGCAGTATCAAGACGATTGTCCATGACACAGAACACAAGGAATGCCAACAAGCCAATAATAAGGAAAGAGAGGCTTACCAGCAATGGCGTTGATAGCGAGAAATGTCGGGCTATCGGGGCTGAGATGCTTAGGGCAGCGGCAGTGCCAAGACGGGCCATTGCCAACTGAATGCCCATTGCTAATGCGAGTTCATGGCCTGTAAACCATTTCACCATTGCTTTCGAGACTGTGATTCCTGTCATCTCGTAGCCCACTCCGAATACAGCGAAGCCCAACGAGGCAACAGCTGCTGAGGTAGGCAGTTGATAATTGAGAAAGGTGAATTGGGTATCGCCAAAGTCTGTCGTTACGGCATAGTATTTGATGAGAGTGCCGAGCACCATCAGAGAGCAGGCAAGGACTCCTGTAAAACGAATGCCCATCTTGTCGAGAATCAGTCCCGAGAAGAATAGCATCAGCAAGAAGACGTTGATGAGTCCGCTACTTCCTGAGAAAAAACCGTAGTCGGAAGAGGTCCATCCGAGACCGCCTTCAGAACGTGGCATCTCAAGCAATGCCTCCAGTGGCGACATCACGTCATTTACAAAGTAGCCCATCATCATGGCCGTAGCCACGATGATGAGTACTGTCCATCTTGCTATAGGAGAGTCGTTAAGCCGCATGGCTTACTCTGTGATATTCGGAAGTTCAAGGCCGATGCCTTTCTTCTTGTCGACAATCTTCAGCACGAAACCGAGGATCAGGGCTGCCACACCAAGACATGCAAGCATTACCAGAGGTGCGGTGTAGTCGAACTGTGTAGGATCGGTGACGCCTGGGTTGGTTGCATCTAGCACTTTACCGATGAGGAGCGGGAAAAGCCACAGTCCGATGTTCTGAATCCAGAAAATCAGGGCATAGGCAGAACCGATAACCTTCGCATCTACAAGTTTTGGAACTGATGGCCATAGAGATGCGGGTACCAGCGAGAATGAAGCGCCAAGAACCAGAATGGTAGTATAGGCTATGATGATGCCACCCACCGGGCTGCCCTTGAATGCTGGCAGAACGAATGCGAACGTGAGGTGACAGGCTATCAGGAGCACAGAACCAAGCACAAGCATTGAGGCTGCCTTGCCATGATGGTCAAGATAACTGCCGAGGATCGGAGTAATCAGTACTGCGAGCAGTGGGAACACCGCGAATATGGATTCTGCCGACTGACGCATATATCCCATATAGCAATAGGTGATAAGAGCTGCTATAGAAAGACCAAGCAAACCATATCTAAGATTGGCTTTCTTCTGGAAGTTACTTGCAAAGCCGGCTGCTGCAACAACAAGCATGATAACGTACTGTACGATGGTGACTGATGATGAAGCCCAGAAAGAGTCTGCGTCAGGAGCAGTCAGTGTAAGATTGCACTGAAGCATGTTGACTGCATATTTCTGGAATGGGAAGATTGCAGAATAATAAAGCACGCAGAGCAGTGCTACAATCCAGAATCCGCTGTCGCTTAGAATCTTGCCAATATCTGATACCTTAAATGGATCATCTTTCTCCTCTGCCTCACCGGTCTGTGCGTCGAGTTTCTGATCCATGAAGAAATATACGATTGTCATTATAAGGGCGATGCACATCAGTACTACTCCGAAGGCTACGCTGCGGCTGACGCTCACCTCACCGCCAAGACGTGCGAAGAATGGCGAAAATATCATACATGTTGCTACGCCCAGACGAGCCAGTGCCATTTCTGATCCCATTGCCAATGCCATCTCGCGTCCCTTGAACCACTTTACGATTCCTCTTGATACGGTGATACCTGCCATTTCGCAGCCACATCCGAAAATCATGAATCCGCAGGCAGCAAACTTTGCTGAGGCAGGCATGCCCTCGTAGAAGGGACTGACGCCAAGTTCGTCGAAAACAGGAATGTAATTAAGATTATTATTAAACCATGTCTCGAGACCGCTGCCGATAAAGTTCTCACTGACAGCATACCACTTGACACATGCACCAACGAGCATCACGGCAGCTGAGAGAACTGCTGTGAATCTTACGCCCATCTTATCAAGTATTATACCTGCAAAAATTAGGAAAAACACGAACACGTTGAGGAATACCTCTGATCCTTGCATGGTACCGAAGGCTGTGGAGTCCCAGCCACGGGTTTCTTGCATCAAGTCCTTGATGGGAGAGAGAATATCCATAAAGATGTAACTGCAGAACATCGCTAATGCGAGAAGCAGCAAAGCGGTCCACCTCATTCCGGCAGAATCGCGCAAAGATTTCTGAATTGCTTGTGACATTACTTTTCTGTTTTTTTATTTCAATTTTGGGTGCAAAGGTACTAAATTTAATTGAAACTCCGCCACTTTGCCCGGAAATTTCATTCACAGGGGGATTTTCGGGGCTATTTAATTATTTTTAACGGCATATAAGGGTGGCTAGTCTGAGATTTTTCATAAATTTGCACGGAAATATCTGCGCAGAGGGCAACTGAAGCGTCCTATAGAGAAAGTAAATGACAGACGTTATACTATCCAGTTTCATCAGTTTGTTTGCCTTATTTGGCAAAGAAGAACAGGTGGATGAGGCACGTGCTAAAGACATGCTCGTGAATTATCTTCGCCGCCATTTCGGTGTGAGAAACACTGATGTGTATATTGACCTTTATGACGATATGCGAATGGCATACGACATGGCCGATAATATAGATAGTCGTCAGACTGTCACTACTATATGCAATGGCTTACAGGGAGAGATAAGAGCGAAGGAGAAGTCACTGCTGCTGTTGCGTCTGATGGAGTTCTGCGGATATAGTGAGGAGCGCCATAACGTTATTTTCAGGACGATGGCTGAGTGCTTCAATATCTCTGAAGAACAGTATAAAGACTTCCGTGATTTCGTTAGTAACAAGCCTACAGATAAGGTGATGATTCATAAGCTGGATAATACCGACGGAGAACTGAGGACTCTGTTCAATCCGGCAACAGGTGATTTGCTGTTCACCTATCTGGGTAATGATGAAGTGCTCTTCAATGACGTGCCTGTACTCTCGGGAGCTTATCAGGTATGGCTGCAAAGCAGCGTCCTGAAGTCAAAGAAAAGCAGGCCATTGTATTATTCAACTATAGTTGACGCATATAACAGGGCAAATGGTGAGATAGTGTCTTCGCAGCAGACGATAGAGTTCTGCGGAAGGGATATCAATTTCCGTTTCCCCAATAGCGACAACGGTATGCACGACCTGAGCTTTACCCTGCGCAGCTATGAACTCCTGGCCATCATGGGAGGCTCAGGAACAGGTAAGACAACTCTTTTGTCACTTCTCAATGGCACATTGAGGCCTCAACAGGGCACAATCACTATAAATGGTCATGATATCTCTGAGCCAGAGGCAAAAGACCTGATAGGCTTTGTTCCTCAGGACGACCTGCTGATAGAAGAGTTGACCGTATACGAAAACTTGTGGTTCACTGCAAAACTCTGTTTCGAGGGAATGCCCGATCAGGAGATCGACAAAAGGGTGATGAACACATTGAAGGTTCTTGGACTCGATGCAGCTAAAGACCTAAAGGTGGGTTCGGCCATTAATAAGTTTATTTCCGGAGGACAGCGCAAACGTCTGAATATCGCATTGGAGCTTATCCGTGAACCGGCAGTGCTCTTCCTTGACGAGCCAACCTCTGGATTATCGTCGGCAGATACTGAAACGGTTATCAACCTCCTTAAGGAGCAGACGATGAAGGGTAAGCTGATAATTGTCAATATCCACCAGCCGTCAAGTGATGTGTATAAGCTCTTCGACCGACTGTGGCTTCTCGACAAGGGCGGATATCCGGTATTCGACGGAAATCCTATTGACGCGATTACCTATTTCAAGGAAAAGGCCAACTATGCCGATGCTGAGACAAGTGCCTGCCCGACGTGCGGTAATGTGAACCCTGAGATAGTACTGAATATCATTGATGAAAAGGCTCTCAATAGCAGTGGTGAGTTGTCCGATGAGAGAAAGACTACTCCGCAAGAGTGGCATGAGCTATATCTCAATGGCAGGGAGAATTTCGATTTCCCTGTCATAAGCGACGTGCCTCATTCCGACCAGAAGAAACCAGGGGCTTTTAAGCAGTTCATTATCTATCTGCATCGTAACATAAAGACTAAGATTACTAATGTCCAGTGGCTATGCATAGCATTACTCGAGGCACCTTTGCTGGCGTTTATCTGTTCTTTGCTTACACGCTATGCTCCACCAGAGGGATATACTGTGATGGACAATAAGAACCTGGTGAGCTATTTCTTCATGGCAGTAATTGTTGCTACGTTTATTGGTATGAGTGGCAGTGCAGAGGAGATAATCAAGGACCGGGCCCTGTTGAAGCGAGAGAAGTTCCTACATCTTTCGTATAGCAGCTATATCTGGTCAAAGATAGTATTCACGGCTGGATTGTCATTGATTCAGACATTTTTATTTATTGTCGTGGGTAATTTCATCATGGGACTGCATGGGTTGTTCTTTGTATGGTGGCTGATCCTGTTTGTAACCGCCTTGCTCTCAAACCTGATAGGACTGCTGTTATCAAAGAAGCTTGATTCGGTCGTGGCTATTTATATAAGTATACCTCTGTTGCTTATTCCCCAGATACTGCTTTGCGGACTTGTTGTGGATTTCTCCGATCTTACACCTAAAAGCAAGACGGGCAATGTTCCCATAATCGGTGATTTGATACCGTCGCGCTGGGCATACGAAGCATTGGCTGTGACATCATTTACCGATAATCTTTATGAGAAACCGTTCTTCGACTTGGACAAGCAGAAGTACGAGTCACTCTACTATAATATGGGATTCCTGTATGAGCTTGAGTCGCAGTTAGAGACGATGAAGGACGAGGAACGTCGAGGAAAGGATGTGAATCCGGAGCATATCAGAGTGATTCGCGAGAATCTTCCCGTATTGACAGAGTATTGCGGAATGCAACCATATCAGGGTGATTATAGCTATGACTCTTTGAAGAAGTTTATGAATGAAGCTGAGGATCTGCTTTCTCAGAGAAGTAATAAGGTGACACTTGAGGCTGATGCAAAGATGTCAGCTCTTATCCGTGAAATAGGAAAGGATGCTGTATTGCAGCTGAAGCGTGATAACTATAATATACGTCTTGAAGACTTTGCGGTAGGTGGTGGAAACGGCCGCACTCTGAGTGTTGTTGACGGAGCCATTGTTCCGCGCTCGGCATTTATATATCTTACTCCGCAGAGCAAGATGGGCCGGGCTCCTTTCTATAGCAGTGAGAAGGTGCTTGGCACATGGCATATCAAGACTCTATGGTTCAACATGGGTGTTATGATGCTTATGTGCATTTTATTGGCTATTATTTTATTTTCAAATTATAACTTTAAAATTAATTTAAAAAGATGAAAAAATTATCAGTATTTGCAATCGCAATGGCAGCAATGGTATTTGCTTCATGCGGAGGTAACAAGAGTGCTCAGAACACAGAAACTGCAGACTCCCTGAAGAGTTTCGAGCAGGAGCAGATTGAAGCTAGCATCAAGATGCAGCTCGACAGTATCGCTTCTGAGGTTGGTAAGTTGAAATTGGCTTCTTTCCTGGAGAAGGATGCTGACGGCGGTCTGAAGCTTACTAAGGAGGAACTGCAGGTTAAGCCTGACTATCTTCTGCCTGCAAACGTAGCCGAGAATGCTGCAACACTTGCAGAAAAGTATCGTATCCTCAGTGCTCTTGATATTGACAAGAGAGTTGCCGGTCTCTATGAGATGCCTGAAGATGACTATTCTGCAGCCATCAGCAAGCTTGCTGCTGACATCAACGATCCTTCATTCAAGTCTTTCAACGATGATTTATCTGTAGCAGAGACAACAGAGGCTCTTTACAATGAGATGAGTAAGAACGGACGTATTAACTACTTCTGGCAGATGGCATCTGCTTCACTTGTTGAGCAGCTGTATGTTATAAGTCAGAATTCAGACAAGTTCTTGAGCACTCTTAATGATGAGGCTGCTGCAAACATCTCTTTCCGCGTAGTTCTCGTTCTTGATGGTGTTAAGCGTCTTTCTGAGTACGATCCTGAGATCAAGGTTGTAGGTGATGCTCTTGCTCCTCTGGATGTCCTCAATGCAATGACTGTTGACGAGCTGAAGGCTCAGATTGCTGATGCAAAGGACAAGATTGAGGCTGCTCGTGCTGCTCTCATTAAGTAATAGATTTCCAACGCATATAAAAAAATTGGCACCTCAACTGAGGTGCCAATTTTTTATTTTAACCATCTGTCAAGCCAGTTGAAGAATGTGCGTTGCCATAGAACTCCGTTCTGTGGCTTCAGCACCCAATGATTCTCATCAGGGAAGATAAGAAGCTCTGCGGGGATTCCTTTCATACGCGCTGCATTGAAAGCAGACATTCCCTGAGTGTAGTTGATGCGGTAGTCTTTCTCTCCGTGAATACAGAGAATAGGAGTATCCCAATTATCTACAAACTTATGTGGTGACTCGTGATATGTCTTCTTTGCGTTTGGCAACTGAGGACGATGCCAGTAAGCTTCGTCATATTCCCAGTTAGAGAACCAGTTCTCCTCAGTCTCAAGATACATTGCAGCGAGGTTGAAGGCTCCGTCGTGAGAGATGAAAGCCTTGAACCGCTTCTCATGATGACCGGCAAGGTAGTATACACTGAATCCTCCGAATGACGCACCTACGGCACCAAGTTTATCCTTGTCAACGTATGGCAGGTTGTTCGCAGCATCGTCGATAGCTGCAAGATAGTCCTTCATGCACTGACCTGTCCAGTCGCCTGAGATCTCTTCAAGCCACTCTTGTCCGAATCCGGGAAGACCACGACGGTTAGGAGCTACAACGATGTAACCCTGTGAGGCCATAATCATGAAGTTCCAACGATAGCTCCAGAACTGAGAGACAGGACTCTGTGGGCCACCTTCACAGAAGAGGAGGGTGGGGTATTTCTTGGTCTCGTCAAAGTTTGGTGGAAGGATGATCCAAGTCAGCATATCTTTTCCGTCACTGGTCTTCACCCAACGTTGCTGTACTTTGGGCTTTGCCAGTTGATCGAGGATATGTTTGTTCTCGAAGGTCAACTGAGAGATAACGGTTTTCTGGGGTTTCTTGAAGTTTGGTGTCACGATGTACAAATCAGCAGGTGATGTGAAGTTGTGGCGCTCCATCAGTAACTGCTTGCCGTTGTTCATTAAGTGAATAGAACCGAAATCGTCCCAAGTGTCAGTAATTTGTTTTAGTTCGCCTTTCCAGTTTACGGCATATAGATTCTCTGTAGCATGCCATACACCAATGAAATAAATCATGGCATCCTTAGTGTCACTCCATACGAAGTCGTCAACATTCGAGTCGAATGATTCTGTCAGATATTTCTTATCGCCAGTTGTTAAGTCATAGCAGCAGAGCCGGTTCCTGTCTGCTTCATATCCGTCGCGCTGCATGGATTGCCAGGCAATGTATTTACCGTCGGGCGAGAATTTAGGATTAGTGTCGTAGCCCACATTGTTTGCAAGATTTGCCTCTTCGTTCACCTTCTGATATTTCATAGAAGTCGTGGGATCAATCTTTGGCTCTACATATCCTTCTGGCTTGCAGAGATTCTTTGTCTCGCGCGTACCTATATTATATAAGTATATGTCAGAATCAGTAGATATAGAGTATTCAAGTCCTGTCTTCTTGCGGCAAGTATATGCAATGGTCTTTGAGTCAGGACTCCATGCAAGTTGCTCGATGCCACCAAACGGCTCCATAGGGCATTCGTAAGGTTCACCATCCAGAATGTCGATACCGTCCTTGATTCCTTCATCTGTAACATCGGCAACGAAAGGATGCTGTATGCTCTCTACATAGTGATCCCAGTGACGGTACATCAGATCTGTCACCAGACGTCCAGTAGCTTTCGGCAGGTCATCGGGATTCTTCTTAATGACCTCGTGAAAGTCGATGGAGTGTAGCAGGATGACTTTGCTTCCATCAGGTGAGAACTTAAACCCTTCGATGTCTTTTGAGGCCTTTGAGATCTTCTTACGGTCAGAACCGTCGGCATTCATTGTCCATATCTGTCCTCCTGAGAGGAATGCTATCTTACCTTGATACCAGGTAGGGTCCGTTTCACTCTTACTGCCATTAGTAAGGGTAGTGTTGCCTGTACCGTCAGCATTAATAACTGCTATTTTCTGCTGGCTCTTGTTGGCCTTTACACTATAGTAGCCCACCTGATAAACAATCTGTTTACCATCGTTACTTGCTTCTGCACTGGCGATACGCCCCATAGCCCAAAGAGCCTCTGGAGTCATAAGGTCACTGCTAAGCTTGATATTCTGCTTTCCGATTTTCACTTCTTCTGCTTTAATTGGAGTTCCAAGGAGGATAATGCCTGCCAGGATAACTAGGATTCTGTTTATACTCATATTCTATTTCTTTTGTTGGTTCATACGCTGGCGCTGCAGTTCTTCAGCCTGTTTCTGCATGGCTTCGAGACGGGCTGCAAGTCCTGAGGTCTTTTTGTTGGGATTGTTTTTGTTCTCCTTATACTTAGCTTCAAGGATGGCGAGGAGCTTCTCGTCGTTGGTAGTCTTGCGAAGTGCCCACATGATGGCTGCAGAGAAGAAGAGGGAGATGAAGTAGTAGAAGTTCAGGCCAGAACTGTAGTCATTGAACATGAAGAAGAACATCACTGGCATAAGATACATCATCCACTGCATCATCTTCATCTGCTCAGCCTGTTGGCCAACCATCTGATCTTTCTGCTGGCGCATGGTCATATAGCTATAGAGCACATTAGACACGCAGAAGAGGATACAGGTCAATGACAAGTGGTCACCGATACCCCATATCTGGGTACCCCATTCGATAATAGGGTCGTATGTCGAAAGGTCATCTATCCAAAGGAATGACTGGCGGCGAAGCTGAATGGCATTTGGCACGAAGTTGAACATCGCAATCCAGATAGGCATCTGGATAAGCATTGGCAGGCATCCGCTGAGTGGTGATACACCATATTGAGAGTACATCTGCATCATGGCTTGTTGCTTCTTCATCGAATCCTCAGGCTTGTCATACTGTTTTGTCGCCTCATCGAGTTTCGGCTTGAGCACGCGCATCTTTGCTGATGACATATAACTCTTCTTGACCATTGGGAAGGTGATGGCTTTCAGTAGTAGGGTGATGAGGATAAGTACAATGCCCATTCCGAAGCCCCATGATGTCAGCCAGTCGAACACGTAGATGGTGAAGAATCTGTTAATGTATCTGAAGAGCGGCCATCCGAGATAAACTAACTGCTCAAGGTCTAAGTCTTTTCCGAAACGGCTCTGCTCCTCTACTTCCTTGATAAGACGGAAGTCATTGGGACCGATATACATTTCAAACTCTGTAGGCTGTGCACCTGTGGGGTCGAAAGCTGTCTTCATCTTTGCATTAAACTGCTTCAGGAATCCGCTGCCTTTTTCCTGAGGAATACTTGTCATAAGAGAATTTGCTGCAAAATCATCTTTGGCAATGAGTGTAGCAGAGAAGAACTGGTTCTTGAAGGCTACCCAGTCGAGTTGCTCCTCGATAGATTCGTCAATTACCTGTGATGTCTCACTTAGATAGTCTGTGCCACCATTCTTCTCTTTGTAGGTGAGAGTAGAATAACGGTTCTCGAAAGTGAAACCTTTTTCTTGCTGGCGGGCCATGTCTGTCCACTCGATATCCATCTGCTTGTAGTTAGGAGCAAACATCCCGCTAAGTCCATTTGCCTGCAGACTGAAGTGCAGCATGTAATCCTTGCCTAGTTCATAGTTTAACACGATGCTTCCACCATTGGCAGCCTGGGCAGTCATGGTGACAGTATTCGATGTGACATTAGAAGGGGTGAAGTACAGGTCCTGAGTGATGATGTTCTCAGACTTGCCAGCCAGCAAGAAGTTCATCTTCTGGGTTTTCTCGTCGAAGAGCGTTACGTCCATCTTGTTGTCGCGATCCTCAAAGCCCTTTATGATTGCCTTGCTGATGGCACCGCCTTTAGTGTTGAAAGTCAGTTCCACCTTGTCATTCTTCAGGACAATCTGTTTGTTATTGCCATTGAGGGCAGAGAAAAAGGTCGCAGTAGAGTCGCCCTTGGCGGCAGCCTCTGCTTGAGCCTTTCGTGCAGTTTCGTCTGCTTTCTGCTTCTTCTCTGTATTTGCCTTTATTACGGCAGCGATACTGTCTTCCCGGCGCTGGGCTTCAATCTGCTCGGCAGAGGGCTGGTTGTACCAGCTGAAGCCTATGAGCACCAACGCAATCAATACAAATCCTAAAATAGTGTTTTTATCCATTTCTTATGTTTTTTATTCTCTTTTATTATAATGTACGCGAAATCAAGGTGCAAAGGTACAACTTTTAATTAAGAATTAAGAATTAAGAATTAAGAAATTGCAATGGCTATAGCAAATTTTTTACTTTTCACCATTTACTTTTCACTTCTTTTTCGTAACTTTGCACTCAGTTATGAGAAAATTAATATTATTATTGGCGGTCTTTTTCACGCTCAGCGTAAGCGCCGCACAGCCAAATGACAGTCTTGACGGAAGATACTATCGCCTGTTTCTTCCGTTGACGTTCTATCACAATGTTGCCGATAAGTCACTGGCGCTCAACTCCGAGTCTGCTGGTAAGGACCAAGTGTCTGACGCTGTCGATGCAGCCTTGTTGAATGTCTACCTTAATCGCCCGGATCTTGTTGAGGGTAATGAGACCGAACTTCAGGAGACAGGTGGTATCCGTGAGGATGTGGATAAGCCTATTGAGCAGATTGTGGAGTATACTGACCAGGTAGAGCCGCCTGTGTTCGATGAGCCTGAGGCAGCTCCTTTGGAGGTGGTAGTCGAAAAGCCGAAGTTCTGGACAAGGAAGGGAGACGGTTTCCTGCAGTTCATGCAGAACTATGTATCTGGCAACTGGTATAAGGGCGGTGAGTCGAACTACTCAGCTGTGGGCTCACTTACTTTAGAAGCCAATTACGACAACAAGAACAAGTGGAAGTGGGATAATAAGCTTGAGATGAAACTTGGCTTCCAGCGCTCCAGAACCGATACAGTCAATAAGTTTAAGGCCAATGAGGACCTTATCCGTTATACAGGTAAACTTGGTCTTGAAGCCACAAAGAAGTGGTATTATACTCTTCAGCTCATTGCTCAGAGTCAGTTTACACGAGGTTTGAAGTCTAATGACCGCAAGGTGTATTCAGATTTTATGTCGCCATTTAAGTTGAATGTGGCTCTTGGTATGGATTACAAGGTAGAGGCATTCGATAAGAAGCTGACAGGTACTATCAACCTTTCACCTGCAGCACTTGACTATAAGTATGTTGACCGGCTTGACATCTCCACCCTCCATGGCCTTGATGAAGGAAAGCATAGTAAACTTGATTTTGGTTCTCAGGTTATGGCCGACTTGGAGTGGAAGATTAATGAGGTCGTAAAATGGAAGAGCCGTTTCTGGGCATTTACATCGTATAAGCGTGTTGAGGTAGAATGGGAAAACACCTTCACTCTTCAGGTAAGTAAGTATATCAGTGCCAACCTCTTCCTGTATCCTCGTTTCGACGATGCCAGTCTCAGAGACTCTGATCTTGGTTATTGGCAGTTTAAGGAGTACAGCTCGATAGGATTTAATTACACGTTCTAAAATAGAAATCCCTGCCGCAGAACAACGGCAGGGATTATTTTACTTGTTAACTGTTTTTATTTCATTTCGCTTCTTCCATGTCTCCTTCAATGTAGAGGCGTGTCATCTCAACTACACCGTTTGTTCGGATTGTTATTGACTTCTTGAAATGACCAGGGAACTTACCTGTTCCATTATAGGTTACCTTTATTTCTCCCTTCTCACCTGGTTTGATAGGAGCCTTGGTGTATTCGGGAACTGTGCATCCGCAGCTTGCTACAGCCTGATTAATAACCAAGGGCGTTTCACCTACGTTTGTAAATGTGAAGGTGCATGATACTACAGGCTCCTTCTCAGAGAATACACCGAAGTTATGTGTTAGCTTGTCGAATTTTATCTCGGCAGGTTTCTGTGCCATTGCAGTTGTCATACCGCAGATGAGCAATAGTGTCATTACTAAAATCTTCTTCATAATCTGAACATTTTGTTTATTTCGGTGGCAAAGATAATAAAAAATAGCCACAGATTACGATGATTAACACAGATTAATGAAAAAATATCTGAAAAATCTGTGAAATCTGTGGCTTTTTGTGTAATTTTGCACCTCAAAAGGATAAAAAACAAAAAATATGTATAGAAGTAAGACTTGTGGAGAGCTACGTCTCTCTGATGCCGGCAGTGTTGTGACCCTGGCAGGATGGGTGCAGCGAAGCCGTAAGATGGGTGGTATGACATTCGTCGACCTTCGTGACCGTTATGGACTGACACAGCTTGTTTTCAATGAGACAGATGATGCTGACCTCTGTGAGCGAGCCAACAAACTTGGCCGTGAGTTCTGTATACAGGTGAAGGGTGAGGTTAGTGAGCGCCAGAGCAAGAATCCAAAGATGCCTACTGGTGATATTGAAATTCTCGTTAAGCAGTTGAATATTCTGAGTGAGAGCCAGACACCTCCATTCACTATTGAGGACAATACTGATGGTGGTGACGATATCCGTATGAAGTATCGTTATCTCGATCTTCGTCGTGCTGCTGTCCGCAAGAATCTTGAGCTGCGTCACCGTATGACCATACTTATCCGTAACTTCCTCGATGGTAAGGACTTTATTGAGGTTGAGACTCCTATCCTTATCGGTTCTACACCTGAGGGAGCACGCGACTTTGTTGTTCCTTCTCGCATGAACCCGGGACAGTTCTATGCTTTGCCCCAGTCTCCGCAGACACTGAAGCAACTGCTGATGGTTTCTGGTTTCGACCGTTACTTCCAGATAGCTAAATGTTTCCGTGATGAGGATCTTCGTGCAGACCGTCAGCCTGAATTCACCCAGATAGACTGCGAGATGTCGTTTGTTGAGCAGGAGGATGTGCTTCAGCTCTTTGAAGACATGGCTCGTCATCTGTTCAAGGAGGTTCGTGGCATAGAGCTTCCTCCACTTCAGCGTATGACATGGCATGAGGCTATGCGCCGTTTCGGTTCTGATAAGCCCGATCTCCGTTTTGGAATGGAGTTTGTTGAACTGATGGATGTACTGAAAGGTACAGGTACTTTCCCAGTATTCAATGATGCAAACTATATCGGTGGAATCTGCGTCCCTGGTTGTGCTAATTATTCCCGTAAGCAGCTCGATGAACTTACAGAGTTTGTAAAGCGTCCTCAGGTTGGTGCTAAGGGGCTCGTTTATGTGAAGTTCAATGAAGATGGCACCGTGAAGTCATCTGTTGATAAGTTCTATACCCCAGAGGTGTGGGCAAAGGTTAAGGAGGCTGTGGGTGCCAAGGATGGTGACCTTGTACTCATTCTCTCTGGCGATAATGCCAATAAGACCCGTATCCAACTTTGTACCCTCCGCCTTGAGATGGGTGATCGCCTTGGACTGCGTGACAAGGACAATTTTGTATGTCTCTGGATTGTCGACTTCCCGCTCTTTGAGTGGAGTGATGAAGAACAGCGCCTGATGGCTACCCACCATCCGTTTACCATGCCCAATCCTGATGACATACCATTGCTTGATACTGACCCGGCAAAGGTTCGTGCCGTTGCATACGATTTCGTATGTAATGGTGTTGAGGTTGGTGGTGGCTCTCTCCGTATCCACGATGGCAAGCTTCAGGAGAAGATGTTCCAAATTCTCGGTTTCACTCCAGAGAGGGCTATGGCACAGTTCGGATTCCTTATCAATGCCTTCAAATACGGAGCACCTCCCCACGCAGGTCTTGCCTTTGGTCTCGACCGTTTCGTATCATTGATGGCAGGTCTCGACAGTATCCGTGACTGTATTGCATTCCCGAAGAATAATAGCGGTCGTGATGTCATGCTTGATGCTCCTGGTGAGCTTGACCCGAAGCAACTGGAGGAGCTTCAGTTGAAGGTTGAACTTCGTTCATCGGTTGACTTACATCAAGAATAATTGACATTTTGCTAAAAATGCCTAATTGTCAGTAAATTGTATGGACAATATGTAGTACTTTTGCACTCGATAAATTTGATATAATTAAAAAATCTTCAAAAAGAATTAATTAATTATTAAGTATTATGGCAGAAAAGAAAGCAACAGCAAAGAAGGCTACAGAGACAAAGGCAGCCCCAGCTAAGAAAACCGCAACAGAAAAGAAGGCAGCAGCTCCAAAGGCAGCAAAGGCCTCAACTCTCGTAATCAATGCTGAGAACGTAGGCTTCAAGGCTGGTGATGTTTATCAGGCACTTGCAGCAGCAGAGAAGTCACTCAACGTAAAGGAGATAGCAAAAGCTGCTAAGATTTCTGAGGAGGAGACTCTTCTTGGTTTGGGTTGGCTCTTCAAGGAGGGTAAGCTCGTTAACGATGGAGAGAAAGTTACATTGGCATAAAGACAATTAACGAATAATAGAAGAGGTCGGTAAGCACTGGTTTTACCGACCTTTTTTCTGATATGACCTACGACCGTCAGATATTGCAGATCCTTACAGAGGTAGGGGACAAGGGCATCAGTGTACAACTGCTTGCCAAGAATCTGTACAACCTGAACTCTACGCTTTTCTATACTCCTGACCTTGAGGATATACGTTCGTATGTACAACAGTATCTTTTGAAGAATTCCAAGTCATCGCAGTCATTGGTTGAGAGCACTGGTAGAAGAGGATATTATCGTCTTAATACACTTAATAATGCTGATGCCCGTCAGTTGATGTTGGAATTCCAAGAGCCTTCTGAACCTGAGGTAGAAAAAGAAGAGAAATCCTCTGTGGATCTCTCTTTATCTCTTTTTGATTTTGATTGAAATCATAGTTCATTGTATACATCCTCGTACAAGCTGAGCAGATTCTCTGCAGTTTTGCGCCAGGAGAATTGTGCAGCCTGATGTAGTCCGATTTCTTCTTGTCGGGAGTAGAAATCTTTATCAGTCTCCAGTTTTATCATCATATCCGTTATCTCGTCAGGTATCTCCGGGTTTATCAATATTGCATTAGGACCGCCAATCTCTGGCATTGACGATGTGTTGGAGGTAATCACAGGAGTTCCACATGCCATTGCCTCAAGCAGAGGAATACCGAAACTTTCTCTTAGCGAGGGATAAAGGAAGGCAAATGCATTGTTATATATATATGGCAGATCTTTGTTGTCGATATATCCAGGTCTGACAATCATGTTACGGACATTCTCAATCTTGTTGCGTTCTATAATAAAGTTGAGATATTGCTCGTCAATGTCAGCCATAAGCAGTTTTCGCTTATATAACGATCTTTCCAAGTAGTGTGAGTATGCTATAAGCGTTCTTTCTGTATTCTTTTTGGGATCAGTATTGCCGAGGAAGAAGAAATAGCCTGGGGCATCAATGTAGTTGCGATAGATGAACTCTATATCATGAGTGGGTTTGAACCAGTCGGTATAGCCGTTATAGATCATCGTCATCTTTTTCTCAGGAATTCCGAGAGTGTTTATGATATTGTTCTTCTCGAAATTAGAGACTGTGATGATGCGTCGGCACTTCTTTAGGATACGTGGTACGACCATCCTACGATACATCCAGCCCATATTCTGATACAGTGACTCGTTCATGCGGTCTCTCGGTTCAAGGAATATAATGTCATGGAGTGTAAGTATTAATGGGATATCACACCACAGCGGTGCTGTGTTGCTAGTGCAGTGCAGTAGTTCTACACCAAGTTCTTTTGCGGCTTTTGGCAGGGAGTATTGTTCCCAGAGCGGATAAAAACCTGTCCCGATCTCTATCACATGCACATTGCGGGTGTCATAAAGACAATGGTCTTCACCTGGAGCAACAAACACGAAAAACTCATTTCTTGTCCTCATCTGTTGCAGTTCTTTTATCTCCTGAAGCACCACATAGTCCATGCCATGTTTGTTTTTTCTGAATATTCTCTGAGCTTCAATTCCTATTCTCATATTTCCTTGATGACTTTAGCGGGCACACCGGCCACAAGAGTGTGTGCTGGCACGTCCTTTGTTACTACGGCTCCTGCTGCCACAACAGAGTGATTGCCTATGCTCACTCCTGGTAGTATGACGGCATTGGCTCCAATCCAAATGTCATTTCCAATGTTTACGGCACTTGTTGATACCCCTTGTTCATCTATTCTCTTGCAGGGATCGTTAAAGTTATGGTTAAGTGCTGTTACGGTGATGCCCTGAGCGAGGTTCACGTTGTCACCTATCCTCACAGGTCCGATGATGGTATTGTGGAGTCCTATCCTGGTATGGTCACCAATGAGCACGTCACCCACGGCATTGTTGATACAGCTGAAGGATTCAACTACACTATAGTCTCCAAGTGAGAACTTCCGGTAAGGCGGAGTATCCATTCTTACGGAACGATGAATCACGGAGTGCCTCCCTCTATGTTGATACAGAGGTGCAAGCATCCGGATATACCATCTCGGACGTGTCTGGACTTGATTCATTATCAGCCAGTCCACAAAATTTTTCAGCTTCGGGCTTTCCTTGAATCTTTTTCTAATCTCCTCGCTATTCATCGCAACTATTTACATTTCCGTTGACAAAAGTACAAAAAATCTTGGATAGTTGCAAATTTTTGCCTAAATTTGCACAAAAATCTGTGAATTATGAATAAGACTTACGATTATCTGATAGTAGGAGCCGGTATTTATGGTGCTACTTTTGCGTGTATGGCTCATCGCCAGGGTAAGAAATGCCTGGTTATTGATAAGCGCAATCATCTTGGTGGAAACATCTATTGTGAGAACATAGAGGGTATCAATGTTCATAAATATGGAGCTCATATTTTCCATACTTCAAATAAGAAGGTATGGGATTTTGCCAATTCTATAGTAGAGTTTAACCGATATACCAACTCTCCTATTGCTAATTACAAGGGCAAGCAGTATAATCTGCCTTTCAATATGAACACATTTTATCAGATGTGGGGTGTACTTACCCCAGCTGAGGCTCAGGCCAAAATTGAGGAGCAGCGTCAGGAAGCCCTTGAACGAATGAAGGCAGATGGAGTGACAGAACCTCGTAATCTTGAGGAACAGGCACAGTTGCTTATTGGCAAGGATATTTATGAGATACTTATTAAGGGATATACAGAAAAGCAGTGGGG
>DGTJ01000090.1:68326-83276 GCA_002393725.1 Prevotella sp. UBA4339
CATGACAACAATTACTTTAATGACCGTTTCCAGGGAATTCCAATGGGGGGATTCAATAAGTTAATTGACGGTCTGCTTGAGGGTGTTGAGGTTAAGTTGAACACTGATTTCTTCGATGATCGCCAGCATTGGGAGTCTGTCGCAGATAAGATATTGTATACAGGAAAGCTTGATGAATATTTTGATTATAAGATGGGAAAACTTGAGTATCGCACAGTTCGTTTCGAGGAAGAAATACTCGATATGCCTAACTATCAAGGCAATGCCGTGATGAACTTCACAGATGCAGAGGTCCCATATACACGTATTATCGAGCACAAGCATTTTGAGATGTTTGGTGATGATGTGTATAAGTGTCCAAAGACCGTAATCTCACGTGAATATTCTTCAGAGTGGAAGGATGGTATGGAACCTTTCTATAGTGTCAATGATGAACGTAACATGGCATTGTACAGTCAGTACAAGGAATTGGCTGATCAAAACTCTAACCTTATTCTTGGTGGTCACTTGGCAGAGTACAAGTACTATGATATTGCTCCAATAATGGAGAAGGTGATGGGCTTGTTTGAATAGGCCTATAACTCAATCAGTTGTTTCCATTGCTCAACGATATGTTCAACATCAAATCGCTGGGCAATTTTTATTGCCTCTTCCGATTTCTTGCTCCAGTCAATATGAGTTGCATCTTCTAGTTTCTGTGCTAAGTCATTAATGTCTCCATTTTTGAAAAATAGGCTAAACTCACCCATTATTTCTTTACTTGTAGGCAAGTCTGAAGAAACAATAGGCAAACCGTGTGCCATAGCTTCAACCAATACCAATCCAAATCCTTCCCATCTAGAGCTTAATACGAAAATTTGTGCATTTGAATAATATTGTTGTACATGATTTGTGAAAGGATGTAAATGAACTCTTTTTTCAAGATGATTCCTTTTTATTGCTTCTCGGTAGATTTGTTCCTCTGGTCCTTCTCCAACAATGTCTAATTCCCAGTCTTGGTTTTTCATTGCGAATAAATTAAAAGCTTCAATTAACAAGTCGAAACCTTTGTGTTTATAAGAGAACCGTCCAATAGCAAGAAAATGCTTAGATGTACCATTGGATCTTGGCCCTGGTTTTAATGTAAGGGGGTTATAAATCACTCTTGGAACAAAGGACCGATCGCTTTGCTTATACATTTGTGAATCGTGTTGGCATAATACGATTACCTCATTAAGTTTTTTAAATTGGTATATATAATGTCTCTTTCTTTTCTTTCCTATATAATAATGTGAATCATCACCAAATAGGGCTTCATACGAATTATGCAGCCATCCTATAAGTTTCACGTTTGGTAGTTGCTTCCGTAGAGTTGCTAATCTGGCTGCCAGCGGTGCATGTACTCCAATTATGACGTCATAGTTCCCCTCCTGTAGTTCAGATGTCAGTGACTCTCTTAGTTCTGACGGGAAGGAACTGCGTGCATAAATGTCTGAACTCCATTTTGATTGTGGTTGAAGAGTTAAGTATATACCACTGAGTGCCCTACAGACTTCTTTCTTGAATGGCGAGACCTTGGGATAGGAATAAAATCTGTATTTGATGTCCGATTCCTGTAGATTGTATAGTTTTGTGTCTTTTTGCTTGAAATCATCAAATGTCACAATAGTTACTTCGTATTCTTTCGAAAGTTCTTTGGCAATAACAGCAGTAACCCTCTGAACTCCTCCTATTGAAAAAATGCTATCTACTAAAAAACAGATTTTCCTCATTTATATATTTCTTCTATCACGTGATTCATTTGGTTCTTCCATGAAAGATTTAAAATGGAATTACGTATTTCTAAAGGGGTTATAGATAGGTTCTTGTAGAAATCTATAATTTGTTTTATATTAATTGGAGAGTCGTCAGCGGGTGCTTTTAAAACATAAGGTTTGTCATTGAAGTCGCTGTCATCTTCAGAATAAATGAAAGGTATTCCTCTTGCTGCATATTCTCTGTTTTTTAAAGTCTTAATTTTGCTAATTCCGACTCTATGCCTACCAAGACTTCCAATGCCGAAATCGCATGTGTTAAATATATTTGTTAATTCTTGATTATGCTTTTTTCCATGGAAAATAACATATTGTTCCATTTTGGAATTGGAAATACAATTATTGAAGTATTCCTCATCGTTTTCAGAAAAAAAGTAGCCAACTATGTGAAATTTCACAATGTAATTCTGTGTGGTAGAATAGTACTCGGCAAGTCCGCTTACAACCCTGTCAAATCCATGCCATTTATGTATCTCTGCAACCCCAAGTAAGTTAAGTTCGTTGGATGTATCGTTCTTTTTCTCTTTTAACTGGATGCTATCGAAATCAATTCCATTAGAGATCCTGATTGTCTTTCTGCCAAAAATGTAATCATAGTCAGAAAAAGTTATTATTGCGTCTAAATAGGATGCAAATTTCTTCCTGAATAGTTTGTCTTGAAAGATTTGTCTCGAAATACCTTGGGACTTGTACTCTAAGTCATAAGGAAAAGTAGGGATTTCCATAGCAACCTTCATCCCGGCTTTCTTCATCTTCTGAACCATCCCGATTGTAAACGGGTTGGCATTGTGATTAGATCTGATATAGACGAATTCTATTTTGTTGCTGATGGCGTATTTGGTAATCGATTGAAATTCTATTCTTTTTTTTATCTTACTGCAGATTCCACGTCCATAGTCCGCTATAACTATATTGTCTACTAACCTTTTTTTTGATGTTGATTCGTCCATATAGCACAGATGCACTTCTGAGCAACATGCTTTGAGCGCATTTACTTGATATGATATTTTCTTGCTAATACCATTATTGGGGTCAAATCCATGGAATATGATAAAAAGAACTTTAGTCATAAGAGATGTTTCTTTTTTCCTATGAATTTTATTAAGTATACAGAGAGGGCTGAAGGTAGAATTCCTATTAAGTAAAATCCAAGATTGATTATTTTGTGATTTTTGAATTTAAGAATATCCAAAAGTGATAGAGGATGACGCATTGCATCCTTAATGACCTTGTTCCCTAGTTCTGGCTGAATTCTATTTCTATTCTTTAATGCTCCACAAATCATGAAAAACATCAAGATGAGCCCCTTTGTACACCGCGTTTCAAAGTATGGTTTGTCTTTAAGTTCAAGGCATTTCTCTTTAAGATAGGTGTAAATTCGAATGAATTCCTTAATTTCATCCAACTTTATAGTTTTGCGATGTTGATAGTTGGACAATGAATTGTCCCTTATTACATAATAATAAGTATAATCTGGTATCAATACAGCCTTTGAAACAAGCGGAACCATATCGCAGCTACATATCATGTCATCATTGAATCTCGCTTTCTTGAATCTTATGTTATTCTTCTCAATAAAATCATGCCTGATTAAGATGTTCCAAATGAAATCTCTTAATGTCGGGTGTACTGATTTATTTGCAAATTTTGCCAATCCGTCTTTTTCATTAATAACTAAAAAAGGTTGATTTAGAAAATCTTGCCCGATATCAATTATATCTCCTTGAAGATTCACAGGTAAGACTGAACCGTACACAACTTCCGCATCATTTGCGATAGCCTGAGAATATAGTTTCTCTATGCAGTCTTCTGAAATATAATCGTCAGAGTCAACTAAAAAGATATATTCTCCCTGTGCTTCTTCTAATACACGATTACGTGCTGCCCAACATCCCATATTATGGGGTTGAGTGAGTATACGAATGTTTTTACCACGTGGATGTGTTGCTTGTAGTTCTTTTATTATTTCTACAGACTTGTCTGGACCCAAATCGTCAACGGCTATAATTTCTATGTCTTCGCTAAAAGTTTGGTTTAGCACCGACAACATGCATTTCCTTATATATGGCTCAACACCGTATACTGGCATTCCTACAGTAACTTTGTATTTATAATCTTTTGTCATAATACTTTTTAATTTTTTGCAAAGATACAAAATGTTATTGATACTTCCAAATATTATCATTATTTTCTTTTCTCATTATTAATTTTTGCTAAATTAGAAAGTAATTGATTTAGTTTTTGTACCTTTGTAAACAAATTGTATATGGGTAGTCATAGAATGTATAAAATAGTCTTTTGCACTCCTGCTTTATATTCTGCGGGAGGTACAGAGCGAGTAGTCGCTTGTAAAGCGTCTTTCTTTGCCGAGAAGCTTGGCTATGATGTGACGATAATTGTGACAGAAGGGGCAGGAAATAGGACATTTTTTACTTTGTCTGATAGAGTACAAATAATAAATCTTGGTATTAATTTTGAGGAAATATGGCGTAAACCCTTTTTGACTAAAGTTGTTTTGTATTTGAAGAAACAATATCAATATCGTAAACGCCTTAGTAAGTTGTTAAAGGACATAGCGCCAGATGTAACGATTACTACTCTTAGGCGTGAAATTAATTTCATTCACAAAATTAAAGATGGAAGTTTGAAGATTGGAGAACTTCATCTAAGTAGAAATTATTATAGAGGTGCTGAAGCCTCTGAATTACATTTGGTTAAGCGCCTTTTTGTTAGGTGGTGGAGGTCGGATGTCGTGAGGCAGCTGAAAAAACTCGATCGGGTTGTCCTTTTAACAGATTGTGCATCCAGAGAATGGCCGGAATTATCAAATAAAGTAGTAATTGCAGACCCAATGACTCTGAACATAACTCGATGTAGCCTATTGAATTCAAAAAAAGTGATCGCTATTGGTCGTTATTCTTATGAGAAAGGCTATGATTTGTTGCTGCAGATATGGTCAGTTGTCGAAAAAAGAGTCCCTGATTGGGAATTGGATATATATGGAATGGGAGACCCGTCTCCTTATGTTAAATTATTAACAGAACTATCAATAGATAAGAATCGATGTCACTTAAATGCTTGCTTAGTAGATGTTTGTAAGGTTTATCGTAATAGTTCTATTCTTGTGCAGCCTTCTCGGACGGAAGGTTTTGGACTTGTTATTGTTGAAGCTATGGCGCATGGATTGCCTGTCGTTTCATTTGATTGTGAAAATGGCCCCAGAACTATCATTACAGAAGGTGAAGACGGTTTCTTGGTGCCATCTTTGAACATTGGAATGTTTGCGGAGCGATTAATTTGTTTGATGAAGGATGAAAAACTTCGTTTTGCTATGGGAGAAAATGGCAGAAGAAAATCAATGCATTATAGTTTGGAGACAATATCTTTACAATGGAAACATTTTTTGGAAAATATGATTCAGAATAGATGAGATATGATGTGACCATAGGAATTCCAGTCTACAATTCTGAAGCTTATATTCGTAGAGCAATGGAATCTGCAATGGCTCAAACCTATTGCTCTGTAGAATTATTGATTGTCGATGATGGAAGTATCGATGATTCGTTATGCGTTATAGAGTCAATTTTGAAAGAAAATGAAAGGACAGAAAATGTCCGTGTTATTTCTCATAGAAATAATATGGGTGTTTCGGCAACAAGGAATGAAATCATTAATAAGGCTGAGGGAGAATATCTTTTTTTTATGGACTCAGATGATGAAATCGCTAACTTTACTATATCTTTATTAATGGACAATGCCAGACGCTATGATGCGGAAATGGTCTTTGGCTCTTATGAGAAGATTGAGATTGATGGTCAGCGAAAAGTCTATAAGTATCCTTCTGTCCAATTTTTGGAAAGAGAACAGTTGGCACGTTTCGCTTACCGTAAATATGCTGGCATTCAAGCATCAGCATGTAATTATCTGATAAAGACTTCATTGCTGAGAGATAATAATCTTCGTTTTATTGATGTAAACTTCTGGGAGGACTTCGTTTTTACGTTCGAGTTGGTGACATTCGTTTCAAGGTCTGTATTGTTGCCTGATATAACATATTCTTATTATTGCCGTGAGGGCTCTCTTTCTCATTATCAAAAGCGTCTTAATATATCGAAAGCAGAGGTGCTTAATAATGTACGTGCAATCGATCATCTTAAGGATAGTTCATGCGTGTATAAAGATAAAGATTATTTCCCGAATAGATGTCTGGCGATTGTGTTGACAGATTTCTATATATCTTGCAATGTTATAAAGAAAAGAAAAAATATTGTTCCCGCGATATCCAATAAGGAGATAAGGTCTTTTATGCGGCATCCAGCTTTGCTATCTCAGATTGTACACTTTAAACAGTCGCGCTTTAAGAATTTAATTTTTTTTGTCGTTTCAGCATCTCCTCCATTTGTGTGTGTTTTTTTTATATGGCTTTTGGGCAAGATAAAATCACTGATTTGATATGCTGATTTTTATATTCACTCGGGCATATGGTGGTTTACGTTGAACCAAATTATAGATCATACATAAAAATTGAAATTAAAATTTGGTAATATGAGATAAAATTCGTATCTTCGCACGCAAATATTGTTATTATGGCAAATTGGTACGATAAATATCTAACTGTATATGGTATACCATTTAGTGAGGTTCCTCAGGAAGTGGTAGAGGGGACACGTGAGCGCTTACGAGCGTTACAAAGTGACAAGCCGTTAGCTTCGATAGTCGTTATTGCTTATAATGAGGAAACTCACCTTCAAGCATGTTTATGGGCTTTGAGTGAGATTAAGTGTAAATATCCGGTAGAGATTATCGGTGTCGATAATGATTCCAAAGATCGAACAGCAGAGATCTTTGAGAAGAGTGGAATCCCTTTTTATACAGAGTATCAACATTCGTGTGGTTATGCTAGGCGATGTGGTCTGTGGCATTCAAAAGGGAAATTTTATTTCGACGTTGATAGTGATACAATATACCCATGTCATTATTATGAATTGATGATAGAGCAATTGTTGAAACCTGGTGTCGTTGCAGTGTCTGCGACATGGAGTTATTTCCCCGATGCAAATCACTCAAAACTTGGGTTGAGATTATTTGAACTTTGTCGTGACCTTTTTTTGTGGATTCAGCATTTTAATCGTCCAGAGCTAAGTGTTCGTGGCCTGGTTTTCGCTTATAATGCTGATTATGGTCGTAAGGAAGAGTATCGTGTAGACATTATCCGAGGTGAAGATGGTTCCATGGCATTGTCGCTTAAGAAATACGGCAAAATAAAGTTCGTCAGAGATAGTCGTTGTCGTGCTATTACTGGCTATGGGACAATTGGTAATCAGTCTCTGTGGCAAAGTTTTTTGCAACATGTCAGGATTCAGACAAAGGGAATTTCGCGTATCTTTTTCAAAAAGGAGCATTATGAGGATAGTAGTGATAACTTGGTGAAGCCACAATGAAGATTGCTTATATATATCAACAGTTTACCCAAGCCTCTGGGACTGAAAGGGTTTTCATTGATAAAATGAATTATTTTGCAGAGCGGCAGGGATACGAGGTGATGATGGTTACTTGCCAACAAGGCAGGCATCCTATCATATTTCCTGTATCCCCCAAGATTAAGCATTATGACTTAGGTGTACGATGGGCAAATCTTTACAGATACAATCGGGTATATAGATTTTTTAAACAGATTTCTCTGAATAGGTTGTTTCGAAAGAGATTTAATCAGTTGATGTATGAGACCAAACCAGACATAGTAATTTGTGCAACATATTATTTGTACATAGTTACAGCTGTTGCCAAATGTAAACTAAATTTTTCAAGAGTCCTAGAATCTCATATAGACCTGCGTTATTTGTATGGCTTTAATACTGATAATAAGAAATTGCAGAATGGGTTATATGAGTTATTTGGGTCAGACTTGCTAAAAAAAGATGCTGTAAAATTTGATGTATTGGTAGCTTTGAACCAGAGTGATGCAGATGATTGGGGAAGATATCTTGAGACACGAGTAATACTTAATTTGGTACATCTGAATCCAACAAACCGATATTGTGATTACAATTCAAAACGTGTAATTTTTGTAGGTCGATATGTTGAACAGAAAGGCATATTTGATTTGCTTGAGATATGGAAAAGAATTCATCTTGTTCATCCAGGATGGCAGTTGGATATGTATGGTAGTGGTGAGTTGCAGGAGAAATTGACGGAAGAGGTAAGACGCCTGGATGCTAATATATATTTATACAATCAGACTCAGAATATATTCGAAAAATATTTGGAGAGTTCGATACTGGTTCTTACTTCTTACTATGAGCCTTTCGGATTAGTGATGCCGGAAGCTATGAGCTGTGGCTTACCTGTCGTTTCTTTTGACTGCCCATCAGGACCATCTTATATAATAACAGATAAAAAAGATGGATTCCTGGTAAAAAGCCGTGATTTAGATTTATATGTAAAGAGGTTAAGTGAACTGATGGATTCTAGTGATTTGCGATGTAAAATGGGGCATAATGCTCGGATGTCTTCTCAGCGGTTCATGGGAAATAATATTATGCCTCAGTGGGAACAACTCTTTAGAGAATTATTAGAAAAAAGTAGAAATGAATAAGCCTTTAGTAACAATCGGCATTCCTGTATATAACGTGGAAGCCTATATTGAGAAGTGTTTGGCTTCTGCGTTGGAACAAACGTATGAGAGTCTTGAATTGTTAATTGTTGATGACTGTGGCTCAGATAATTCCATCCAGATAGTGGAAGATTTTAAAGAGAAACATAGTCGAGGTGGGCAGATACGAATTGTTCGGCATGTCCATAACAAAGGCTTAGGTGAAGCAAGAAATACAGCAATAGCAAATGCAAAAGGCAAATATATATATTTTTTGGATTCAGATGATTATATAGAGAAAGATACTATCAAACTAATGGTTGAAGAAGCAGAACAGAACTTGGCAGATGCTGTTTTTGCCTCATCTCGTAAGATTGTATATGGTTCTAATGTTGAAATGCCAACGTTTGTGTATTCTAAGAAAGAAGTAATAAAGGGAGAGGATGCTTTCCCACGTTATTTGTGTCAGGATCTTAGATGGCATATCGGTATAAATGCATGGAATATTTTGTTCAGTTTAGAATTCCTTCATGCAAACAACTTGCTTTTTGCAGCTCGAAAGGATGAAGATGCTTTGTTCTTGTCAGATTTTTATTCTGAGATAAAGTGTGCAGTACTTCTTCCTAATGTGACGTATAATTATATTTTACGCCCAGGGTCAATAATGGGAAATCAAGCAAGAGACCATATACCTACAGCAGAGATTAGAGAACGTTTTCTTACTGATTCAAGGATGACTAAAAGATGTGCAAGATTAAGGTCTCGGTCTTTCTATGATGCTCACTGTGCAAGAGTTATGAAGCATAAGTTTCGTGCCGTTTGCGTTGCATTAAGACATCGCCATCGTTTTACAGAACCTTTGAGTAGTAGTGAAATACGTGAGGAATTAAGGCATCCTGCTTCATGGAATGATATTATCCGTTTTAAACGTTATAGATTATTCCACATACTTTTTTATTTGTTGAGCAAAATGCCACCCAAATTGTTTGTTGGTATTTCATATTTAGTGGGTAAAGCAATCAGGTGGGTTTAATATATTTGTGAGATATTACCTTTTTATTATTTTGATGTTTGTGTGAGACTGAACCAAGTGTATTATATATATGAAGATATTAATGAATCTGTTGGATTTCCAGCATTTCATTATTTCCTTTCTGGTCTCTTCAGAATAGAACGTATGTTGTTTGCCATATTTTACGGAATATATATGGGAGATTCTTGCTCTAAGGACATCTCTATATCCAATATAATTCTTCTTTAGCATAAACTTATATACTTCCATCCCTTCGATTTCATTCTTTCCACTGAACGCTTGTTTCTTGGTTGTATTTGATTCATGTATTCTGAAATAATTTAATGCCAGGTTGCTATATGAGACATTTCCACATTTTGCGATTTCTATCCATACTATCCAGTCACCACATCCTTTATATGATGTAAAAGACCTGTCAATCATGGACAACACACTTTTTTTGAATATAACGGCACTGGCATTGGATATGTAGTTGTGATGGCATAAATGTTTTTTTATGAAGTCAAGACCCGACATCTTGAAGGAATTGTCAAATCCTTCTTCGCTAAGAAATCTCCCTTCAGAATCTGTTTTCTGAGATTTGCAGAATGAGAGGACACAACTATCGTCCAAAATAAAGGCCTCAACTAATTTTTCAAGAAATGTTGGGGCGCAGTCATCATCACTTTCTGCTATCCAGATTAATTCCCCCTTGGCTAATTGAAATCCTTTTTCCCATTGCTTGAAAGTTGATCCGCTGTTCTCTTTATTTATAATGATATGTGAAATGTGTTCGTTAGTTTCATATTTCCTTATTATTTCAATGCTGTTGTCAGAAGAATTGTCATCTAGTATTATTACTTCAAAATGTTTGTATGTCTGATTAATTACACTTTCAATCCTTTTCGATAGATATTTCGCATGATTATAATTAGGGATAATCACACTTACAAGTAGATCTTTATTGCCGTATTTTTTCATTTCTTCTTTAACAAATTAGTGGATAGACTTGCCTAACATGAATGAATATTTGTTTTTGAATATGATAATTAGTGGATATAAAATAAGGACATAAAATATTGCTAGTAGAATTGCTATATACCATGAATATGTTATTCCTTTTTCTATATTGCATAATATTGAAAAAAGGAAATTGAAGGTCGTGATGATGATACCATGCAGTCCCATGATAACCATAGTTCCGATTGATAAGTTCGTTATTAGAGGAAAGTGAATACTATCTAATAGCTTGCATATACATATAACTACACCTATGGCAGATATGCTGATAGCCCCAAAACATAACCCATATAGAGGAATATTGTTGTTCCACCTTAAAAATGTAAAAGCGAATATACTAACTGCAAAACAAGTTAAACCAATAATTAAATAATTATTTTTGGGAAGGGGTGTAATGACGTTTGTCTCTTTCGATACGAAACCTAAAACAAAAAATGGAAGACATTTTATAATGCCCACAGGAACTAAATCTGTAGTTACTCTATAGAATTCATTGTAAATGTATGCAATAGAGCATATGATTGATAAGAAGAGAAATATGTAATTCCTATATTTCAAGTTACTACATGCAGCAAAAATGATTTTCATTGTAAAAAGTGCAATAAGAAACCATGTTACTCCGTATAGTGGAGTTGAATAAGGAGTTGTATTCTGAGCCAGAAAGACACCTATGATAGGTCTTATGCAATCAAGTATCACAATGTTTGTGTTTTCGTATAAATATCTAACAAACCAAAATGGATAGAAAATTGCATTATATATAAAATAAGGAATTATAAGTGAATTTATATATTTCTTGAGGGTCTTTTTGCAAAAGGACTCTTTTTTTGTCAAATAACCGGAAATAAAAAAGAATAGGGGCATGTGAAATTGTACGATATAGCTTACAAGAAAGCTACCTCGTTCTTGTGGTATATGACCAAGAACGACCAATGTTATTGCTATTGTTTTCGCCCAGTCTATCCAATTTAGCCGGTTTGGTATATAGTATTTATCCATGACTGTTGATAACATTATTTGTGGCTTTAGTTAAGAATGACAGAAAATATGCTGTTATGAAAGACTGAATAAAGAATAATGTCAGGTATGATGTCTTTCCTGTAATGGCCATGAAGAAGGGTACGTGAACAAGGTATAATTCGTATGAAATATTCCCGATACTGAGGAAAAAGGTGTCTCCTTTGGGATGTCTGTAAACAAAGAAAAGAATGATTCCCGAAGCAACCGATAATTTAGTCATAAGGTTAAGAAAGCATATTATTTTGCTTTCCAAATCATAATCTTTTAGAGCAGGAGTTTGCTTAATTAATAGTGCTGTCAAACCTATAGTTATTAGCAGTAGTGATATATGCATGGATTTGATATTCCCCCAATTTGAAATTTGAGATTTGTAATTTGAAAATAACAAACCGCAAAGAAAAGAAAAAGATTGTTCTGCTCGAAGATTATTCAGCCATACAAATGAAAAGACACCTAATATGGCAATTGTCACCAAAGCTTTTTCTTTGAAAAAACGGAATGTTATGTAGAATATAATATATAGGATAAACAAATATTCAATAAACCAGTATCTAGGAATAATTTCCAAATGATTAATTGATCCAAGTGGCGAGACTCGAATAAGTATATGGTATATTGGTATCCAAATTAAGTATGGGATAGCAATTCTTAATACTTTCTTCTTCCAAAAGCCATCAAGTCCGTTCTTTTTAAAGGATTCTGCTAGTCCAAATCCGGATAAGAATAGAAACATTGCTACACCTATACCACCAAAAGGATTGAAATATCTACAATTAAAACCACTAACCCCTACATGACCAATCATTATGATTAGTATGGCCAAACCTCGTAGTGTTGTTGTACACTTCCTGTTTGCGAATTCAATTGTATATTCAGTGGGCATATCTTTAATTTAATATGCAAATTTAATGTTTTTCTTCTTGATAGCCAAATTTTAGATGCTTTTTTCACTAAAAGATAGCAAAAGAAATGTCTTTAAAGCTATTTTTTATAAAAAAACAGATCATTTTTTGCTTATATTAAATATTTTGGCTACTTTTGTATAGTATATATTTGTATTTTATAATGAGACTATCATACTTTACGGATTCTTTCGCTGTTTATGGAGGAATGGAGAGAGTATTGGCTGACAAGATGAACACCTTGGCAGGAAAGTATGGGTGGGATCTTACATTAGTGACAACTAGTCAGGGCGATCATCCATTGCCGTATGAGATGCATTCTAATGTCAGACATTCCGACTTAGGTGTGAGAATGCATCAGCAATATCTGTATCGGGGGATTGTTAGACTTCTAAAAAGACAAACACTTAGGCAAACGCTCAAAAGTAGGATGAGACAAGCAATTAGTGAGACTAATCCAGACGTGATGGTTTGTGTTAAGTTGGATTTCGTGGGAGTGCTTACAGAACTTAAAGGAAAAACTCCCTTAGTCGTAGAATCTCATACATTGTGTAACTCTGAAAGAATGGATAATGTGGGATGGCTTCGGTGGATGTATATTTGGAAGTTGAAGAGGCATATCCGTAAAGCCGATGCTGTCGTCGCGTTGACAGAGGGCGATGCTGTAGACTGGAAACGTTATAATAATAATGTACTTGTGATTCCGAATGTTGTTCATCTCAATGACAATGATTCATATTCTTCATGTGAACAGAAATCAATAATCTATGTAGGACGTTTTTCACGGCAGAAGGATATCGACAGCTTGTTGAGTATTTGGGGATTTTTATATGAGAAGCACAAAGATTGGCGGCTTGACATCTACGGTGAGGGTGAATTAAAGGAACGTGTTTTATCCAAGATTCAAGCTATGAATGCAAATATACATGTTTATAATCCCACAGCAGACATCATGGCAAAGTATCGTGAACATTCTATATTATTGTTAACATCTACGTATGAGCCTTTCGGTTTAGTTTTGCCTGAGGCAATGAGTTGTGGTTTGCCAGTAGTAGCATTTGACTGTCCTTATGGTCCTGCGGACATCATCACAGACGGTGTAGATGGCTTTCTGATAAAGGATCGTAGTGTCGAGAGTTTTGTTCACCGGGTTGATCAACTAATATCAAGTTATGACCTCCGGCGACGGATGGGGCAGGCTGGCATACTGTCTTCTCAGCGATATCGGTCAGAAGTCATCATGCCACAATGGGTTAGTTTGTTTGAACGGTTCGTTTTACACCAATCAGGCTACTGATTGGGTATCAGAAGAGACGTAATTATTGAATAACCATTCCTTACTTTCTTCTGTGGCATCTAGTTTAATTTCTTTCAATTCAGAGAAACCGATTAGGTTATTTGAATAGCGTGACAAGTAGCTTATATCTGCTACAGAATTAATAGGATGGTCTGTAGTAATAGCATGAAGCACTGTTTTTAAAGCCTCATAGGAAGCTTGACTCACAAATGATTGCATCACATGGAGTTTCTTTTCTGAGTAGCGAACGGTTATGTCATTCCCATCCACGTAAATAATGCCTAAGCTTATCTGCTCAGAAATTTCCGGCCTTATCAGTCCAAAAATAATACTATACCTTAAGTTGTTCATCATTAAGCACTTCTTTAATACATTCTATAAAATTCATCCATACTTGTTCCGTCCAGTCCTGTTCAAATATTTGTTCCAGCTTTTCTGAAACAATATCTTTGTGAATATTCCATTCTGGTGGAATGCATTCTAAAATGACCTGCTCTTTTTCCAGGCTTCTTTTTATGCAGTCATTATAGTAAGCAAATAGGCCATTTGCTTTATCAAGAATCTCAGAAGAGTCTGTTGCCTTACTGATATGCCCAAAAATGTCTGCATAGAGTATAGAGTCTGATACGGTAAGCTGTGACATGGGTGAGTCATATGATCCAGTATTTAATATCCCTCCATAATCTATGGATATCAGCTTCCCATCATTTGGTCTAAATAGGAGATTGGAATTATTGATAGTACGATCTTCATTTGCTATCCAGAAGTCGAAGAGGGCAATCTTTAACAACTGTATTAGTGAATTCATAGAAGGTCTTACTGCTATATATGTAGATGGAGTGATATCAATAACGTCATCGATTTGTTGGTACCCAAAAGCTGGAGCAGACAAACTGTGAGGTGTGAAAATATTAGTCCAATGCTCTGACTGTATATTGACAAAGGAAAAATCTGGTGATAGGATGCTCCATTCTTCAATCAACATCGCTCCTATAAGTTCGTTTAGTAGTTTAAAGGCACTGGCAGAAGAGCGCATATATTTGCATATATATGCTTTGCCGTCTGAACAGTTTACCAATACTGGTAATTCACCAGTGTTGAATTGCCTCTCTATTACTGCTATACTATTAAGCTCCATTTTGCTATAATTTTCTGCAAAGGTAATAATTTTCTTTGGAAAAACAAAGGCACCGCGATTTTTATTTCATTATTACTGAACTTTCGCAAGTGAATATTCATTCATCAAGCGACTAATTTATACATTTGATAGAGTTTATGGAACTTAGGATTGGCATCAATAACTGCAGAAAGCAG
>DGTJ01000126.1 GCA_002393725.1 Prevotella sp. UBA4339
TGCATAATGGAGTTCTGCCTTGCCAGGGAGCCGAACATCAGAATCGACACGCATAGGGACAACCGCATCATGCAGCACAATATCGCCAAGCACGGCTTCACCTATTGCGGCATCATATACCTTGCCTCTGGCGACGAGAGGCTTGCGTTTCAGAAGATTGAACGCTGAAGATTGAACATTGAGCATTAAACATTGAAGATTGAAGATTGAACATTCTGCATTAAAAACATCTCTAAGAGTTATGAATAGGTTTTTCTTCGTCATTTTGGCCATGATGCCGCTGGCTGTACATGCCCAGGATGCACCACGCGACACGACTGCCTCATCTGTCAAGGTGGGCTACGCTGACCTCAACCTTAACACTGTGACTGGTGCCGTGGACAAGGTGACACAAGAGCGAATGAACAAGGGTATGGTGATCTCCTCGCTCGACGCCCTGAGCGGTCAGGCCGCAGGTGTGCAGGTGACGTCGGGTGGCAATCAGGAGGCGATGGTATCTGCAGTACGAGTGAGAGGAACCACCTCACTGACGGGAGGCAACGACCCCCTGGTGATCATCGACGGAGTGGCCTGCGACCTCGCCATACTCTCCACCATCTACCCCGCTGAGATTGAGAGCTTCACCATCCTGAAGGATGCATCCGAGACAGCCCAGTATGGCAGTCGTGGTGCATCGGGAGTGATAGAGGTAGCGACGAAGAAAGGGCGCAACCAGCCGTTCCACATATCCTACGACGGCTCTCTCAGCGTGGAGAAAGTTTACAAGCGGCAGGAGATGCTGAACGCACAGGAGTTCTGCCAGACAGCATCGTACTTCGGCCTCGACTACATCGACAAGGGAGCCGACACCGACTTCAACCGCAGCATAGAGCGCACAGGATTCGTGCATAATCATCATATCGCCTTCGGAGGAGGATCAGAGACTGCCAACTACCGTGCCTCTGTGGGTGTGATGGAGCACAGCACCATCATACGCACCAACAACTACCGCAACTACATCGCCAAGCTGGACATCTCGCAAAAGGCCTTCGACAACCTCCTGACCGTCGACCTGGGCATGTTCGGCTCGCTGCAGAAGAACAACTACCTGCCCTTCCTGCAGAAGCTGCTCTACTCGGCTGCCACATTCAACCCCACATTCCCTGACGGTGCCAATTCTGACGGCAGCTATAACCAAGTGACAGAGGCCACATGGATCACCAACCCGAACGCCCTGCTGACCATGAAGCAGGATGAAGACAACGGACACTTCAACGTCCACCTGAACGCCACGCTCTCACTGGCAAAGAACCTGAAGCTGAGAGGATTCGGATCCTACTCCTACAGCACCGTGAACAACTCGCACTACTACCCCACCATCGTATGGAGCAAAGGTGAGGCAAGGCGAGGCAACGACAAGACAGTGGAGATGCTTGGCAACATGTCGTTAGACTACACCCTCACCACCCGCAACTCATCGCTCAACATAATGGCGCTGGCAGAAGCGCAGAGCAGGAACACCACGGGATTCTTCACCACCGTCACCAACTTCTCTACTGATGCCTACGGCTACGACGAGCTCACTGCCGGTGCATCACGACCCTGGGACGGCACCGACTCCGACTTCTCCGACTCGCACATGGAGTCATTCCTGCTACACCTGCAGTACACGCTGCTTGACAGATATACACTCACCGTCAATGCACGTGCCGACGCATCGTCGAAAGTGGGCAGGAACCATCGCTGGGGATTCTTCCCCTCGGTCAGTGCCGCATGGGTCTTCGGCAAGGAGAAGTGGATGCAGTCGCTCAGATTCGTCAACAATGCGAAATTCCGTATCGGCATAGGCCGGTCGGGCAACTTGGGCGGCATCGGTTCGTACAACTCCATGCAGCTCATCCAGCCCAACGGAGTAGTGCCTATGAACGGCGGCGTGGAGGCCACCCTTGGCGCAATACGCAATGCCAACCCCGACCTGCGATGGGAGGTGAAGCACACGTTCAACATAGGTCTTGACGCTACGATATGGGACAGGCGCATAGCCTTCTCCATCGACTACTACCGCTCGAAGACCACCGACATGCTCTACGTCTACGACGTGCCCGTGCCTCCATTCACCTACGCCAAGCTGCTGGCCAACCTCGGCTCGATGAAGAACAGCGGACTGGAGATAGGATTCGGCATAACGCCACTGCGCACAAAGGACATGGAGCTCGCCATCAACATGAACTGGTCGTTTGAGAGAAACAAGCTCCTCTCCCTCGACGGCGACTACAACGGACAGCATCTGACAGCACCTGAGCAGCAGGGCATCTCGTCACTCTGGGGAGCAGGATTCCACGGTGGAAGCGGCATCGTGTCGCAGATAGTGGGAGAGCCGCTGGGAGTGTTCTGCCTGCCACACTGCAAAGGACTCGTGGAGTTCTTCGACGGAGGCTACTACTACGACATCACCAGCGAGAGCTATGTCTGCGGACAGGCCACACCGAAGGCCCTGATGGGCTCCAACATCGCCTTCCGCTACAGAAACTGGGACATAACGATACAGGCCAACGGTGCCTTCGGCCATAAGATATACAACGGCACGGCACTCACCTACAACAACATGCTCTCGCTGCCCAACTACAACGTGATGAAGGGTGCCCCTGAGAAGCGCATCTTCGACCAAGCCATCAGCGACTACTGGCTTGAGAGCGGTGACTACGTGAACATCGACTACCTCACACTGGGCTGGAACGTGCCGATGAAGTCGAGATACGTCAGAAGCCTGCGACTGTCGGTATCCGTCAACAACCTTGCCACCATCACCGGCTACAGCGGACTGACACCTATGATCAACTCCAGCGTCATCAACGGCACCCTCGGCATCGACGACAAGAACGTCATGCCAGTATACCGCTCATACACATTCGGACTAAGCATCAAATTCTAATATCAGCAACTATGACTACAATACCATACAAGACCCCTCTGAGATACCTGCTGCTGGCACTACTGACAGCCCCTGTCCTCGCCTCCTGCTCGCTCGACGAGGAGCCACGCGACCAGATACCTGAGAAAGAGGCATTCAAGACTGTTGAAAACCTATATATGAACACCGTTGCCACCCTGTACAACTATATAGGAGGAGCCACCGACGGCGAAGGCCTGCAGGGCACATGCAGGGGAGTGTACGACCTGCAGACGTTCGGCTCCGACGAGGCAATGCTCCCCACACGAGGCATCGACTGGCTCGACGGCGAGCTGTGGCAGGACATGTACCGTCACTCCTGGAACCCAGGCCTGGAGCTGGCAAAAAACGCATGGGTATACCTCTACAAGGTGATAGCCCTCTGCAACCATTCTCTTGAGCAACTGGATGCCCACAAGGACATGCTTAGCGACCTGCAGTTCAGGGAATACATGGCAGAGGTGCGCGCACTGCGTGCCATCTACTACTGGTATCTGCTTGACATCTTCGGACGAGTGCCTATCATCATCTCATCCGACGTGCAACTCGATATGGTGCAGCAAGCCAATCGCAGCGATCTGCTGGAATTTGTCTACACAGAGCTGACAGAGGCACGCGATTTCCTGCCTGAGGGGCATAGCGCCCACAAGGGCGATTCATACGGGCGTGTAACCAAGTCGGTAGCCAACTTCGTACTTGCCAAGCTTACGCTCAATGCTGAGGTCTATGCCGACGACGACTGGACAGACGGTGTGCGTCCTAATGGCTCCGACATCATGTTCATGATCAACTCAGAGCAATACAATGCCTGGGAGGCCACCATTCAGTTCTGCAATGAGATTGAGGAAGCCGGCTTCAGACTTGAAGATCGATATTCAGACAACTTCATCGTCAGCAATGAGCGCTCCAACGAGAATATCTGGGTGATAGCCATGGACAAGGACCTCTTCCAGTCACAGCAGCAGAACATCCTGCGCTCCTACCACTATCGCCATGCTGCCGCCTATGGCTTCACTGGCGAGAACGGTTCATGCGCCACCCTAAACACCCTCCACGTGTTTGGCTACGACACCCCCGACGAGGATCAGCGCTTTGCAGACTGCTACTGGGCAGGCGAGGTGTACGACTACAACAACAAACCAATCCTCGACCGTCAGGGCAAGCCTCTGACCTATTACCCCTGGGAGGTTAAGATGGATCTTAGCGTAAGTCCCTACCTTGAGACAGCCGGAGCGCGCATGAAGAAATACGAGATAGACCGTAACTCAACTAAAGACGGCAAGCTGATGGACAATGACATCGTGCTCTTCCGTTTTGCCGACGTGCTGCTGATGCGTGCCGAGGCCTACCTGCGCAATGGAGACGTCATCTCAGGTCAGGACGACCTCAATGCCGTGAGGGGTCGCAGCGGAATGCCCGAGCGTCAGCTGACGATGGAGAGCATCTATGACGAGCGTCTGCTGGAGCTGTGCTGGGAAGGATGGCACCGTCAGGACATGATACGCTTCGGACGCTATGAGAGCCTCTTTGATGGCGATGAATACGACGACAAGGTAGACGAGAGCGACGGTCACACCACCGTATACCCAATACCTTCCGTCGTATTGGCATTAAACAGCTATCTAAGACAAAACAAGGGGTACTGATTTGCAGTTCCCCTCGCCTTTATTTTCTTACAACTTTCTGATTGTTTTCTATCACTACCCCTCGGGCGGAGTCTGTTGCCATTGTACCGTTGAGCGTATAGGAACGGCTCTCTCTGATTGGCACGACTCGTGCAGACTCCCTGACTGCAGTAGGCAGATCCTCTATGGCATCATACTCCGCCATAGCCTCAGCCATTCTGGCATCGAGGTCAGCCAGGCGATAGAGGCCGTCGCTGTTTGCTGTCAGCCCCTCTATAGTCACAGGCAGTATCATTGGCGGCACATCGTCAGAGAGCAGCGTTCTGCCCTGCAACTGCTGGACAGCAGCAAACACGAGATTCACAGCCACATAATCCTCCGATCCGTCACTCCACTTTTCAAAGACGAGCTTTGAGCCTATAGGTGTATGAAGTTCCAGGGCATTTTCTGTCTCAGGATAGATGAAGCGCAAGGCAGCACCGATGCTTGCAAGATTACTGTCATGCCCGCAGAGGAACATGAACTTTCTGTCTGTACGCTGCAATTCCTCGCGGATTCTGCTCACCAGTGGATAGGCCAGGTTGACTGCAGCAGAATGTGTGGTGAATAGTATGCCGTCATACACCTCCTTCACTCCACAGATGGCTCTCCACTGCTCTGTGGTCAGTTCCTTGCCGAATGCCGACATGCTCTCCGACTCATAGCACTGAAGCACCAGAGCATCGGCAACACTGTTGGCAAGAGTAAATCCGCCAGAGAGCCGAGGCTCGTCATCCTTCTCTATCTTTATCACCGTATCGTCGAATGTAAAGTGCGTAGTGTCACCCTGCAGTGCTGCTGGCGAGTTGGCGATGTCGAGCACTTGCTCCATCAGAGTCAGCGTGGGCTGAACAGATGTCATCCATGCCTTAGGCCCGCCATGCAGTGCCTCGATCTCGCTGAGCACCTTCTGGCGATAGGCATCGTTCATCTTCGTGAACTTCGGAGTGAAGACTGGGTCCATCTTGTCTTCTGCCAACTTATGCGTGATCTCCACATTGGCAAAGGGGAGGAATCCTGCAGAAAAATATTTAGCCGTAGCGAACGTGCGCTGACGGGAGTTGGCATAGAAGAGCACCTCTTCGCCCGCAGGACGATAGTTGTCAGGCAGCAGGCCTTCACCTACCAGCCACTTGCGGAAGAACTGCCCCATCTCTGTCTCCAGCACTCCGCCTCTGAGCGAGAGTTGGCTGCTTGGCGATGACCACTTGAACCACTCATGTGGCGTTACTCGCATATATGCAGCTCCACCCGATGTCAGCGGCGAGCGAATGTTGTGGCGGCTCATCACCACCACCTCCTTCAGTTCATACTTTGCCCGGAAGCTGTCCGAGCGCTTCGTTTGTGCCTGTACCGGCATTCCGATGATGCCTGCCAGCAGAGCGGCAAGCACCCATAGATTATTCTTTATCACGTTCATATATGTTATTACTTCTTGTCAGGGTGATGATAGTCCTGTATGAATCCCTTCTTCACGAGAATCGGCAAGATGTTGGCTGCCGACTGACGAGTCCCCTTCTTGCCCCGGCCATAATACTTCTCGTAGGTCACGGGATCGTCGCGAAGCAGTTTCTCCATAAACTGATCGTTCATCCTGGTCATGATAATCTTACCCTTGGCATTCGGCTCCTTGTCATCGGTCTTGATAGAGAACTCGATACCGTCATATTTCACCCGGCAGGAGTCGGGCTTGCGGTCTTCGGTGATCGACTCGTAGGGTTTCCACTGTCCTGCCTTGAAATCGGCATAGCTCATACACAGTTTAGTCTGCGCCTGCACGCTCATCGCAGCCAGGCACAAAGTCAGCAATAGCAGTCTGAATCTTTTCATATTCTTCGGTTGTTAAATATCAATCTCGACAAGCTCACCTATCGCTTTTTCGAGTAATTTTCTGCAAAGGTAAGCAAAAATCCAGAAAAAGGGCAATTTGCCGGGAATATTTTTGCTTTTTCTGTTAAACTCCGCAAAAAACACACAAACTCTGCAAGTTACTAACTGTTCTTCTTGTAACTCTGCACAGCCCATACTGCCATGATGGCTCCGATGCATGCCAGTGCCGACAACTGATGGGCTATCTCGTGCAGCCCTCCACCACGGATGAATACTGTCCGGATGGCATCAATGAAATAGTGCATCGGATTGATATAGGTGGTCATGTATGCCCATGACGGCATCGAGCGCGTAGGGGTGAAGAGTCCGCTAAGTAGCATGATGCATACGATGAAGAACCACATAACGAACATCGCCTGCTGCATCGTGTCGGAGTAGTTGGATATGATCAACCCGAACGAAGAGAAGAATAGCGCCAATAGCATCGCCAGCACGTAGATGAGCCACAGAGGGCCTGAAGGCGTGATGCCATAGACGAGCCACGCCAGCAGCAGACAGACGGTGATGACGAACAGCGCGATGATCCAGTAGGGAATCAGCTTGGCGAGGATGAACGACCACTTTGAGACTGGCGTGACGTTGATCTGCTCGATGGTGCCAGCTTCTTTCTCGCCTACGATATTCAGCGTGGGCAGGAAGCCCGTCATCAGCATCATCACTATGGCAAAGAGAGCCGGAATCATGAAGAGTTTGTAGTTCTGGTTCTTGTTATATAGAATGAGTGTCGATACGTTCTCAGCCGTGGTTACTCCTTTCTCGAGCATCCCACATTTCTCATTCCACATTCCACATTCCACATTCCACGCCTCTTCCACATTCCTCGCCATTCCCCCCCCGACAATCTGCGACAGATAAGCTGATCCCATCGATCCCTTAGTACCATTGACGGCATTGGCAGCAATGAGATACTTTCCGTCGCGAATCTCGAGGATGACATACGCCCGTCCCTTCTCTATATCCTTCATAGCTTCTGAGTAAGTAGACTTCTGCCCTCCGAAGATAAAGTAGCTGCTGGCGGCAATCTGCCTGATAAGCCGCTGCGACTCTACAGTATGATCTATATCGACCACATCGACGACGATATTCTTCACCTCCATCTGCATCACCCACGGCATGACACACATGATCACTATGGGAAACGCCACGATGAGCCGTGGCAGAAACGCATTGCGACGTATCTGCAAAAACTCCTTCTGTATGAGATATCCAAGTGTATTCATCTATTCCAGTCTTACGTTGAACTTCTTTAGTGCTATGGCGAGCAGCAATACCGTCATGCCTGAGAGTACTGCCACCTCCCTGGCTACATCGCCTATGCCCACACCCATAATCATCAGCTTGCGCATGGCATCTATGTAATACCTGGGAGGCACTACGGCCGATATCCATTGCAGCACGTCAGGCATCGACTCCACGGGGAACAGCATGCCCGAGAGCATCACCACCGGCATCAGCAGCACCATGGCAGAGAGGAGCAGGGCCACCAGCTGCGTCTGCGCCACATTGGATATCAGCAGTCCTAACGAGAGTGCAAGCAGTATGTATATAACACTGACGATGACTATCCAGAACAGTGAGCCAGCAAGCGGCACACCAAGTACGAAACGCGCCATCAGCAGGATGGTGACAAGGATGGCAAAGGCCAGCAACAGATATGGTACAGCCTTGGCGATGATTACCATCAGCGGGCGTACCGGCGACACTAGCAGCACCTCCATCGTGCCGCGCTCCTTCTCACGTACAATGCTGATGGAGGTCATCATGGCACAGATAAGCATCAGCAACATGCCCATGATGGCTGGCACGAAGTTATATGCCGAGCGCATCTGGGGGTTGTATAACAGATGGGAGGTTACTGGCGAGAGGCTGGATGACTGTGGCGGAGCCATCGTCTGCCGGGCATAGGCAGTCCATTGCTGCGCCATGTTAGGGTCGCTGCCGTCTACGATCAGCTGTATGCCCCTGTGCCTTTCGTCAAAGACCACTGCCATGTCTGCCTGCTGACTGCGAATGAGTCGCTCTGCCTCATGGGGCGAGCCTACAGTCCGGGTAATGACGAAATACTCCGACTGAGCCAGACGGTCGATAGCCTGCTGCGACTGGTAGTCATTATTTGCTGCCACCACAACAGTCCTTACGTTCTTCACATCGGTGGTGATGGCAAATCCGAAGAGCAGCATCAGCACCACTGGCATACCGAAGAGTATCAGCATCGTACGCTTGTCGCGAAGGATGTGCCGGGCTTCCTTTATTACGAAAGATATAAACTGCTTCATGACTAATCGCTGCTTCGTGTGGCCTGTCGGGCCAGATAAGTAAATACGTGGTCCATATCAGGCTGTTTGAACTCTTTTTTCAGGGCATCCGGCGTGCCTATGGCCTTGATCTTGCCGTCTACCATTATCGATATGCGGTCGCAATACTCTGCCTCGTCCATATAGTGGGTAGTGACGAAGACGGTGATACCCCGATGGGCAGCATCGTAGATCAGCTCCCAGAACTGTCTGCGAGTGGCAGGGTCTACCCCACCCGTCGGCTCGTCAAGGAACACCACTCCCGGTTCATGGAATATCGATACTGAGAATGCCAGCTTCTGCTTCCAGCCCGGAGGGAGGCTCTTCACCAGGGTGTTCTTGTGGTCAGCCAGCTGCAGACGCTCCAGCAACTCGTCGGTCTTGCTAGCTATCACCTTGTCGTCCATGCCGTAGATGCCAGCGAAGAGACGGATATTCTCTGCCACGGTCAGATCCTCGTAGAGCGAGAACTTCTGTGACATATAACCGATATGTCGCTTTATCTGTTCGTACTCTGTCCGGATGTCATAGCCTACTACCCGGCCAGTACCGCTCGTGGGCTGGTTAAGCCCTGTCAGCATGTGCATGGCGGTGGTCTTGCCTGCCCCGTTGGCTCCTAAGAATCCGAATATCTCACCCTTCCTGACGGTGAAGCTGATGTCATCTACGGCACGGAAGTCACCAAAGGCCTTCACCAGATGCTCCACCTCGATGACAGGCTCTTCTTGGTGCTGCGTGACTGCTGGGCAGGTATTATCGCGGTCGATGCCTGGCGGGTTGAAGATGTCTGAGAACTCTGTCAGTATAGAGTCGGGCGTGCCTATACCCCTTACTCGCCCATTGTCGAGAAAGGCCACTCGCTCACAGCAACGCACCTCGTCGAGATATGGTGTGGATGCCATGATGGTGATATTCCGATCCTTCAGCATCAGCAGCAGCTCCCACAGTTCCTTGCGGCTCACAGGGTCAACACCGGTGGTAGGCTCATCGAGTAAGAGCACGCTTGGCTGATGCACCAAAGCACAACTCAGTGCCAGTTTCTGCTTCATCCCACCGGAGAGAGCCCCCGCCTTGCGATCCTTGAACCGCTCAATCTGCGAATAGATAGCCTTGATGGAGTCATAGCCCTCTTCGACAGTGGTACCAAAGAGAGTGGCGAAGAATGTCAGGTTCTCCTCGATGGTGAGGTCCTGATATAGCGAGAACCTGCCCGGCATATATCCCACCCGAGAGCGCACCTGTCGCATCTGCCGCACCACGTCGAAGCCGTCTACCGCAGCCGTGCCACCCTCAGGCAGCAGCAGCGAGCAGAGTATACGGAACATCGACGTCTTGCCAGCTCCGTCGGGACCTATCAGGCCAAATACCTCACCCCTGCCTACGGAGAACGACACATCGTCGAGTGCCCTCACCGAGCCATACGTCTTCGATATATGCTTAACCTCTATTGCATTCATAGTTTCACTTCGCCATACATACCTATCTTCACGAAGCCATCGTTGCTGATGGCTACCTTCAGGGCATATACAAGGTCGGCACGCTCATCGTCAGTAAGTATCGTCTTTGGCGTAAACTCCGAGCGTGAGGATATCCAAGCGACAGTGCCCTGATACTCCTTGCGCTGACCGTCGCCAAAGTCTGCAAACACAGTGACCTTCTGACCGAGCTTGATGCTCTGCAACTGAGCCGATGTGACATAAGCCCTGAGATACATGTCTTGGATATCAGCTATCTTGAACAGTGGCTTGCCGATGCTTACGAACTCACCGCGCTCAACATATTTCTCGAGAATGTTTCCTTTAGTGGGGGTTACGATGTGGCATTTGCGCAGCTGGTCGAGCAGCTGGTTCACCTGCACATCAGCGGCAGCAGTCTGCTTGTCGAGTGCACGGGTGCTTGTGGAGAGCGAAGACATCTGCGCTTCGAGCTGGCGCTGCAGCACCTTCACCATACTGGCAGCATCATCCAGCATTTTCGAAGGTGCAGCCCCGTCGGCCACGAGTTCGCGATACCGCTGCTCATCCTGCTTCGCCTTGGCCAGTTGCTGGCGGGTGGCGGCTATCTGGCGCTCCATGTCAGGCTTCTGACTCTGATACACCTCCTTTGTGGCTCCCAGCTGCTGAATCTTCAGCCATATCTGCGTGGTGTCGATAAGCCCCACCTCCTTACCAGCATCAATATCGTCACCCTCATTGACACCGAAAGTAAGCAATGCACCACTTTGCTCTGCAAACACAGTGGTCTCTGTGGCCTCAAACGTGCCTGTGGCATCGTAGTCCTTTTCATCGCTTCCGCAGGCGGCTAACAAGGGGGTGACTGCTATAACACATGCCAGGATCTTCCCCCTGACTGCCCAGCGTACTGACTGATAATCATTCTTCTCCATAACAATATTCATTTTCTTATTTACTTTTCTCCTATAGTATATTGGCGGTCGTAGATCTCCTTGAGCATACATATCTCATGCATCGACTGCTGCAGTCGGGCAGCATTCTCTGCGTTGATCTCGCGCACGAGGTCGTTCACGTCGATAATGCCATGAGAGAGTTTCGACTCGGCAGCCTTCCTGACAGCAGAGCGCAGCGAGATGATCTCGTCGTCATCGGCCATCAGCCTCTTGTAGCGTGAGATATTCTCGTTTTGCTGTATCTGCTCCAGATTATTATTAAAGAGGAACACCTCTCGGCTCGTCTCCGTCATGTCGCGCTGCAACTTCAGTCGTGCCTTGTCGTTCTTGCGGGTGTAGAGTGCCCCGATGTTCCACGTCAGCCGGGCTCCTATCATTCCGTTCCACGACCATTTGTGCGACATCATGTCCTCAAACATATTATATCCCGGATAGCCGTAGAATCCTTGTGCAAACACTCCCAGCTTTGGCATGAGGGCTGAGTTGAGTGCTTTCTCCTGCACGTCAGCCAGACGCAGCTGAGAGTCGAAGAGGCGCATCTCCGGTCGGTTGCCGGCTCCCTCAGATGTCCTGGCGTCAGGCTTGCCCACTGCCGTCACTTCGATACCGCAGAATGTGGACAGCATCGTCTGCAGCATCCTCTTCTGCGACTCCAGTTCCGTGGTTCGCTGCAGGGTGTTGAGCCGCTCTGCCTTCAGGCTCTGCAGGTCGCTCTCCGCAGCTGTACCGTTCTTTACCATCGATGCCAGCTTCCTCTCATTGCCTGCCAGCAACTCTTCCAGGTCACGATTCAGGAGTATCTGGTCGTTGAGCAGCAACAGCGAGAAGTACATCTCATTCACACGCTTGCGAACATTATATATATTCACCTCCGTCTGCGCTGCCTCCACCTTCCCCTGTTCACGCGCTATGGCCTTCTGACTGCTGATGGCACCGCCGTCATATACTGTCTGGTTGATGTCGATACCTACACGATACTGGTCCTTCTTCAGGCCTTTCATCTCTATGCCCATACCAGTCATCATCGTCTTCATCTGGTCGGGCCACGATACTACGTCACTCTGCAGGGTGGCCTGTGCTGATGCTGATATCTGCGGGAGCCAGCCCTTGTCAATATTTGCCACTGTCAGTTCCGTGGTCTTCCCGATGAGGTCATACTGTCTGATCAGCGGATAGTTCTGCTCCGCAGCCTTCTGGCACTCGTCGAGCGTCTGGGCCTGCAGTGCCATCGGCAGTATCGCCAAGAGTGTGATATACTTCTTCATATTCATCTCTGTTTTTTTTAATTCTGCTGCAAAGTTACGGTGTTTTTCCTATTCTCATGTTATCTTTCAGCATGAGAAAATGTCCTTTTTGTTGGATTTATGCAGAAATAGAGCGCAATATCACTGAAAAAGATTATCTTTGCACAAAAAAAGGATAGGATATGAACAGACAGCCCCGACTGATGGATGCATCCCGCATGCGTGACATCTTTAAGCCACATCTTGCGCAGATCAGCGATAATATCTTTTTCAATAGAGAGCTTGCCATCGTTCGCATTGACCATACGGTGTTCAGCCTGCTGATGCGGCAGAAGCCGCCCTTCACCATCAACGACTATCGTTTTGGAATCATTCTGCAGGGCGAGGCGGATATCAACTTCAACCTGCAGGACCGCCATCTCGTAGCTGGTACGCTGGTTCATATCGGGCCTGGCACTATCATCAACCCTGTCAGCATTTCCGATGACCTGGTAGTGTATGGCATAGGCCTCTTTGCCGACTTCCCCATGCCCTTCACCCAGTCACAGATGCCGCCAGCCTTCAATGGTCAGGTGCGCGACTTCCAGCTGCATGCCAGCGATGACGATGTATCGACAGCCCAGAGCATACTCGACAGCATCTGGCACGTGGTACACAGTAGCGACTATCACCGCCCCACTATTACAGCATTGGTGGCAGCCCTGATGCATCACTACGACCAGCTGTTTCGCAGGCATACGGATATTCAGACAGTATCGAGATCGCGCGAACAGACCATCTTCGACCGGTTTATCCAGTTGGCAGGACAGCATTGCACTGAGCATCACCAGATAAGCTACTATGCCGACCGTCTCTGCCTCACAGAGTGCTATCTGAGCACTGTGATCCGGCAGGCCAGCGGTGTCTCTGCCAAGGACTGGATAGACCGTGCCCTCATCACTCGCATAAAGATAGAACTGCGCCACACGGACAAGCCTGCGGCGCAGATTGCTGAGGAGATGAACTTTGCCAATCCCTCCTTCTTCTCGAAATACTTCCGTCGGCTCACTGGCATGACGCCAATGGAATACAAGAGGGAGGCGGGATAACACATTGACGGCTACAAGCTGTCGTTGCTGTTCAACATTATTATATTCTTATTTCTGGATAAAATTTCTGCGAATTATTCACATTTCTTTCATAACAAGAATGTCATGCGACGCAAAGAGTCCTGTCCCCGACGTGACATTTATCCGCACCTTGCCCTTACGCTGTGAACTGCGAACAACTATCATCGCACGGCCCTTCCATGTGGTGACCTTGGGCGATGTGGCAGGCTCACGGTCCTTGAGGTCGGCAGAGGCAGCAGACATCAGGCATCCCTGACCACTGACACTCACGTCGCACGGGATAGCCGCCTCAGGGCATACATGTCCGTCCTTGTCGACCACCTCAACGATGACAAACGCCAGCGACTGACCGTCGGCCTTCAGCACCCGTCTGTCGGCAGTAAGTCGCAATCGAGCCGGGGCTCCGGCTGTAGCAAGGCTGACACTCCTGCCCTCCGCCTCTGCTCGCAGTACACCTGCCTCGTAAGGCACACTGAACACAGCCTTGAACTCCGTAGACCGATCGACAGCCTTTGTTCCGATAAGCCTGTCGTTAAGATACAGCTTCACCTCAGGCGACTTTGTATACACCTCTACGTCGATGCTCTTGCCTTCCCAGCCCGGCCATGTCCATGACTCCCACGTAGGCCACACGCTCCACATCGTCTCCTTTATGACACCATGATAGCCGTCGGGCTCTCTCACTGCCATATACAGTCCCGGCGTGTCGTTCCACAGCATATCCCTGTAGTGGCTGATGGGCTTGCGCCACCCCGTCACATCGACATCGCCGCAGTAGGCTCCATGCCAGTCGGGCTGTCCTCCGGGGGCAAAGCTCTCTCCAGGGCGCTCTCCCTCGTAGTAATATCTGCCGATGCCCGACTCGCCCATATAGTCGAGACCTGTCCAGACCACATCACCGACGATATAGGGATAGTCGGCTACGTAAGCCCAGTTTCTGAAGGCATCGCGTGGATAGCTCTCCGTCTGCCACATCACTCGCTTGGGGTCGCGCTGATGGTCGGTGGCATGCTTGAATATCATGTAGTTATATCCCACCACGTCGAGCACTTCGGCATGTGGGTCGTATATCTCCCAGTCGCGATCCCAGGCGCAGAGGGCTTCTGTGACAGGGCGCGTCGTGTCCCATGTCAGTATGGCCTTTTTCATCTGCCGGGCAGTCGTTATCACACGTATGTCCTTACGCTCGATAACCTCGTTGCCGATGCTCCAGCAGATAATGCTGGGATGGTTGCGGTCGCGCTGTACCATCGCCCTCAAGTCTTCCTGATAGCAAGAGTCGATGAGAGTAGAGTAGTCGTATGGATTCTTCTGAGTGCGCCAGCCGTCGAATGCCTCGCCAATGACAAGCATGCCGAGAGAGTCGCAGGCATCGAGGAAGGCACGTGTGGTGGGATTGTGCGACGTGCGGACAAGGCTGAAGCCTGCCTCCTTCATCTGTCTCACCTTACGTATCTCCGCATCGTCGAATGCCATTGCCCCGAGGATACCGTCGTCGTGATGCACGCAGGCACCATTGATAAGCATCGGGCGGCCATTGAGCACAAAGCCGTTCTTAGCATCGAAGGAGAATGTGCGGATGCCATAGCTTACGGTCTTCTCGTCTAAGACCTTGCCATTTTCCTCGATGGCAACATGTGCCTGATAGAGCGAAGGTGAATCAGGCGACCACAGTTTAGGACTGTCAACATTATAGAATGCCTGAAACTCTGTTGCCTCTCCGGCAGAGAGGGTTATAGGTGATGACTTGCCATTGACCTTAAGTGAGAAGCTGCGCTTACGGTCTGACTCATTGGCGATAGCCACCGTCACATTCACACGTGCTGACGTAGAGCTAACATCCTGCGTAGTGACAAACACACCGTTCTCAGCGATATGCAACGTTGGCATCGTCTGAAGCCACACATGGCGATAGATGCCCGAACCGCTATACCACCGGCAATTGGGTTGCTGGCTGTTGTCTACTCTAACAATAACCTCATTAAGTCTCTTGTCCCGATATATATAAGGAGTAATATCAACTGTGAACGGAGTATAGCCATAGCCATGCTGACCAGCCTTCTGTCCGTTGACGAATACCTCGGCACGCTGGTAGACTCCCTCGAAGTGCAGACGCACCAGTTCGCCCTGAGGAGTCTTGAACTGCTTGCGGTACTCACCCTTACCGCCATGAAACCATCCTCCGCCAGTGCCTGTGGCACCCGTAGACGGGTCGGGAGCATCGTAGATGTCCCAGTCATGAGGCAGATCCACCATGATAGTCTTGCCGTTACGAGTAAACTGCCAGCCGCTATCAAACAGCTGCTGTGCCGATACCTGGGCTCTCATCGTCTGGGCACCAAGAGCCAATAGTGCCATAAGGCTGATAATCTCTTTCTTCATAATCGAATAGCTGATAAAAAAGTTATTGAAAAATGTTACATCCTCCCCTTGAAGGTATATCCGATACCCTCTACAGCCTTGCGGACGGCTTCCTCCGTGGCTGAGCCTTTGACGGTAAGCGACTTCGACGAGGCACTTGCCTTGACCGACTCAACACCAGGCAACTCCTCGACAGCTCTCCTGACGGCTGCCTCGCAATGACTGCAGTGCATGTCTTCAACACGGTAGACCACCATGTCGGGATCAAGCGTTTTCTTCGTAAATCTGCTGAAAAACTTCATCATAAGTGCATTGATTATAAATAATGTTAATACTATAGCGCATATAAGCTTGAACAAGCTTGGCATGGCGGCAGCACCCGTACAGCAGGCATGCTCGCCACTGGCAGAATAAAGCTCCAGCCCCGTGGCATTGAGAGCCATGCCGAACAGGATGGAGAATACTACGATGGTGAGCAGATAGACTGCCGTGAAGCGGCGACCCATCGACTTGTGGACTACGAGGATCGACGCCAGATTGACTGCCGGGCCTGCCATCAGCATCACCAAGGCTGCTCCCGGCGACAAGCCCTTCATCAGCAGGGCTGCTGCCACAGGGATACTACCCGTAGAGCAGATGTACATCGGCACGGCGATGACAAGTATCACCAGCATCTGCAGCAGGGGCTGACTGCCGAACGACAGGAAGAACTCATCGGGCACTGCCACCTGAATGAGTGCCGCCACCACGAGGCCTACGACGAGTCGCCCGCCAATGTCGCGTATCATATCATAATAGGCATAGCGCAAGACGCGCCATAGCCTGCTGCCGCCCTGCACTTCGCACGACGAGGAGTCGGCCGGGACTGTGTCGTCATCACGTACCAGACGATTGACGAGCAGTCCTCCACAGACACCCGTGACCAGTGCTGCCACAGGGCGGATGACGGCAAAGCCCAGCCCCATCAGTGAGAAGGTGGCGAGGATGGAGTCGATACCCGTCTGCGGCGTGGCAATCAGAAACGAGGCTATCGCCCCCTTCGAGGCACCCTCCCGCCTCAGGCCGATGGCGGTGGGGATCACTCCACAGGAGCAGAGTGGCAGGGGCACGCCAAGCAGGGCTGCCCAGAGCACCGACCAGCGGTTGGACTTGGAGAGGTAACGACGATAGAAGTCCTGCGGCACGAACACATGCAGGATGCCGGCAATAAGGAATCCTAACAGCAGATAGGGTGCCATCTCACAGACCACCCTGAGAAGTGAAAGCATAAAGTCGTTCATATCCGCATTATAAAATAGTCTCCATACCTGTCTTCTGCACCTTCATGCCCATGCTCTCGTAGAATCGCCGGGCGGGGGTGTTGCCCTCCCACACGTTCAGCGTGATGTTATAGCATCCCAGGGCGCGGGCATAGTCGCACACGTATTCATAGAGGGCCTTGCCCACATGCCTGCCACGGGCGCGCTCATCGACGCAGATATCGTCGATATACAGTGTCTTGGCATCCTGCAGCAGCTTGTGGCCGCTTACCTCTGTGAGCTGACAGAAGGCATGACCCAGCACCCTGCCGTCATCATATACGAACACTGGCCTGCTCTCATCGCAGAGCAGTGCCTCAAGCTCCTGCTCATCATACTTAGTGGTGTGCGGCTTGAACAGGTCGGGCCGCTTCTCGTAATGCACCATATTCACCTGGTGGAGCAGCTCTATGATGCTGCCCAGGTCTCTCTTTTCTGCTTTTCTTACCATAACAGGATGCAAAATTAGCAATAATCGCCCGAATCGCCAAATGTTATTGTGAATAATACTTAATTTGATGGTAATATATCACTTTTTTTCCGTATATTTGCCCTCGACATACTGCATAAACGAATAAAGTCACAATGAAACAGCTATTAAGACTATCCATCATGCTCATAGCCCTGAGCGCCTCGCTTACGGCTGATGCCAAGGACAGGCTCTCATGCCTGACATTCCCCATCTTAGGAGGTGAACTGAGCAACTCTGCCGCTACGTCAACTGCCGATATCGACGAGGTGATGCCACGCATGAAGGCGCTGGGCCTGAACACAGTACTGGTGCCTGCCTACTGGGAACTGATCGAACCGGCAGAAGGCCAGTTTGACTTCACGCTCATAGACCGCACCATCGATGCGGCTCGCAGCCAGCAGCTGCACGTCGTGTTCCTCTGGTTCGGAGCCTGGAAGAACTCGATGTCGTGCTACGCCCCCGGATGGTTCAAGAAAGACGTTAAGCGATTCCCACGCGCAATGACTGCCGGAGGGAAGCCGCTCGAGATAGCATCGTGCTTCAGCGACAACGTCATGAACGCCGACCTGAAAGCATTCTCTGCACTGATGAGTCATATCAGGGAGCATGACCCACGACGCGAAGTGGTCATCATGATGCAGATAGAGAACGAGATAGGCATGCTGGAGTCTGCACGTGACCACTCCCCGCTGGCCGACAAGGCCTACGCTCAGGAGCGATGGGCTGAGCGCTACGGCACTGACGACTATGCCGACGAGAAATTCATGGCACTGAGCTATGCACGCTACGTAGAGCAGCTGGCAAAGGCGGCACGCCAGATTCACGACATGCCGCTATACGTGAATGCAGCTATGAACAGCCGGGGGCGCCGGCCTGGGGAATACCCTTCGGCAGGCCCGCTGGCTCATCTCATCGACTTCTGGCATCAGGGTGCTCCAAGCATCGACCTGCTCGCACCGGACATCTACGACACGGGCTTCAAGTCGTGGGCATCACAGTATGCCATGCCCCAGAGACCGCAGGACGGGGGAGAGATAAAGAACCGGCTCTTCATCCCAGAGAGTCGCTGCTGCGAGAACAGCGGAGCGCGTGCCCTCTATGCCTTCGGGGAGCATCAGGCACTGGGATTCAGTCCGTTCGCCATCGACCAGGCCAGCCCTAAGGAGATAGAATCCGTAACCCTGGCATATCACTTGATACGGCAGGTGTACTCTTTAACCGCTCGCCATTCGCATGCCTCGATGACCACCTACGGTCTTCTCTTCGACCAGGACGACCGTGAGTGCATCATCGATGACAATGGTGTGGTGATGACCTGCCGCCACAACTTCACCCTGCCCTGGGATCCCCGTGCCACCGACGGCAGCACATGGCCTGAGGGAGGAGCGATGCTCGTAAGACTGGGGAGATATGAATACCTCCTGGCAGGAAGCGGTGTAGTAGTAGACTTCAAGACCCCAACGGAAAAACAACAGAGCGAGCAGAAGCAGTTAGGCGAGGACGGTTTTGCAGAGGCTGGCGGTAATAGTCGGCAACAGTCTCAGAAGCGGTTCTCTGGCAAGCGCCTGGGACTGCTCTCCGTCGACGAGGTAGAGATCGACTCAGCAGGAGCGATGCAGTATCTCCGTCGGCACAATGGCGACCAGACCCATCAGGGGCGACATGCACGTATAGGAGTCGGTGAATGGAAAATACTCCACATCAGGCTTTATGAGTATTAAGAAATGACTTTTTAGCTGAATACATAGTCTATGTCACGTAAAGGTGGGAATTCGCAATAAGTTCCTTCTGTGTTGGGAAACCTCACAGAATGATAGAAACACTTAGAGTGAGTTTTTTTAAAAACAACCTACACAACCTACACTCCTACACACCATACTGCTAATATATTGATATTAAAATAGTTGCAATGCACAAAAGTGTGTAGGTTGTGTAGGTATTTTCTAAAAAAAACAAATAATTTTCAAAAAGTATGTTTTTCAACAACCCTTTTCGTAACTTTAATGAATTTTCCCCTTCGCCCCGCACACATTATGCCAAGATTGACAATAAATTCGGGGATTATCGTCGATTTCACAAGAAAATCGCAAAAACATTTGGTGCATATCGTTTTTTCCCTATCTTTGCACCATCGCTTGTTAGCCCAGCAATGGGTAGACGGGCAGTCTTATTGTATGAGAAAGACGTTTTCGAACGCGGAAAACATCTCAGCATACAGGAGTTCCCTCCCATCAATTGTGACAGCCATGATATACTGCGCGTTTTGAGTGTACTTCAACTGGATTCTACAAATAATCTCTTTATTCTCATCAAGACTTCGTAAGTCGGTTTAATTGATGCAATATCAGTGAGGATGCTTGAATGGCCGTGTTCAATAGATGTTATGAAGGATTGTATCTCGCTGTAGTAGCCTTGCGAATAGATTTGGTTGTTAGGAAATATGGGAGTAAAGTTGTTACGGGCATAAAGGTATTCGATGGTTTTGTTATGCTTGTGGACTTTCTCGTATGGGATACCGAGGATGGAGGAGTGCTTTGGTTCGAAGGTCAGCAGCTCCATCTGAGAGAGGCGGTAGATGCCCTTTGATGTGCAGATCTTGAGGGATTCTTCGGCGGCTGTCCAGGTGTAGGCGGTGGAGAGTTCAAGAGTGCCGACGATGTGGGAATGACGGAGCATAATGATGTAGGATGCAGGGGCGACTTGCTGACAGGCGAGGATTTCTGGTTTGCCAAAAAGATGGGTAACGAGGTCGAGGGGATGGATGTAAAGATCGAGTAAGGCATTGCCCTCTGGATATGCCCCCGTTAAGTAATGAAGGTCATAACTGATAAGATGCTCTTTTCGCAGACGCTGTTGAAGGATTTGCACGGCAGGGGCATAGCGTTTCTGCAAGCCGACCATGGCGATAGGTGAGCCATAAAGTCGCTGCTGGTCTATAAGTGCATCAAGTTCCTGTAGTGATTGGCAAGGCGGTTTCTCAATGAACAATGACTTATTGCTTTTCAATATCTGTGAGGCAAGGGAGAAATGGGCAGAGGGTGAAGCGGAAACAAATACACCTTTCACTTCATCATCGTTTAATATCATGTCAAGCGAGGTCGTGGCTTTCACTTGTGGAAATTTCCGTTCTATCAGCAGGGCTTTCCTATCCGACGTGACGCAGATGTATTTCAGCGGTACGCCAAGGTAGTGGAGCACGGGATAAAGATTGGTGAGTGAGTGTTGTCCCATGCCGACGAAGGCATAAGAGTATTGGTACGTTTGGGCAAGGAAACGCTCTGTGCGGAGGCGTTTGTAGCGGTCTATCAATTGCTGTATCATAGATTCTTGAAGTATTGGTGATAAGTTGTGCGTGGATTTTCCGCCCAATGGTATGGACCGTAGAACTGCTCGATGAGCCGCTTGGGCAGCAGTCGCTCCATGTTGCGAAGGAGGATGATGTCATATTTGCGGTGGAAATTAATCCAGCAGTCGTTGCAGTTCTTTGAGTAGCGACACTGTGTCTGGCTGGATGTCGCGCCGTTGAAAATCTCGTCGAGAGATTGGTGGTGGATATTGCCAAGAGTGACGTCAAGATTTTGACAGAGCGGCACGTCACCGTTGCTATGGATGACAAGACTGCTCATGATGCTTTGGCAGCGCAAACGCAAATGCCCATTGCGCCACTGGTCGTAGAGTGCCACAAAGTCGAAGTTCTCTTGTGTCTGGTGGATGCTCGCAGGAATCTGACTGATGAAGTCCGAGGCAGTCAGCAGTTCGCTCGTTGTGTCGAAGAAGGCCATTGTTCCGTAGATGCCGATGCGCACGTCCACGCCGTAGTGCTTGGCAATATCGATGACAAAAGCCATATCATCGAATGAGTTCCACGGCGACAGACAGAACATCAGCGACAATGGTACCTCATCTTTTATGGTCCCCACCACCTGAATCACGCGGTCATAACCGTTGCAGCCACGCATCCGCTGGTAAGTCTCGCGGCCACCGTCGAGAGAGACGTACAGATGCCGGGGCTGATAGAGACGGACGGCATCTATGACACGACGGGGCGCGAGACAATTGGAAAGCAGCGTATAGTTCGGGTGATGCTCGCGGAACCACGCCATGATTTCCGCAGCCTGCGGATGCAGGATGAACTCGCCGCCCTCCAGACCTACGGTTGTCTGTTTGGTGACGCATCGGCTCTGCATGATTCGCTTGATGTCTTCGAGTGACAGGTGTTCCACTGGCTTTTGCCAGATATTACAATGCTTGCAGCGCGACTGACAAGCTGTAGTTGAGTAAATCATCAATTGCGAAAGACGCTTGTGGCGTGGCCGCATGATGTTGTTCAGATAGAGTAGCCCATTGTAGGCATAATCATAAATCGTGTACATAAAAATTCGTTGCAGTTTCTACTTATAAAGTCTGAAACTGCAACGAATGACTGCACGGAGAGCGCGATTATTTCTAGGACAAGCCAAGCGGCGAGCCGATTACTTCAACTTCCCCTTGCTCTCAAGATATTTCGTGAATGTCTCCCACTGTGCTGCATTCTTCTCACGGTTGGCTTTCACCTCGTCAGTTTCGGCGAACTGAAGAGGATAGCAGTCCTGCAGATAATAGTGGCCTTGGTTGGGGTCGGAAATCAGGTCGTAGTGCAGGACAAGGTCGGTGAATATTCTGCTGTCCCAGTCGGCGACAAAACTGCTGACCACAAACAGGGCATTGT
>DGTJ01000026.1 GCA_002393725.1 Prevotella sp. UBA4339
AGCACATCCAGGAGATTGAGAAGCTTGGAGGTATGGCTAAGGCTATCGAGACCGGTCTGCCTAAGATGCGTATCGAGGAGGCAGCCGCACGTACTCAGGCCCGCATCGACTCTGGTGTCCAGACTATCGTCGGTACCAACAAGTATCGCCTTGAGCATGAGGATCCTATTGATATCCTTGAGGTTGATAACACTGCTGTTCGCAAGCAGCAGGAGGAGAGCCTGGCTCAGGTTCGCGCTACCCGCGACGAAGCAGCTTGTCAGGCAGCACTGAAGGCTATCACAGAGTGCGTTCGCGACTTCAACGAGGGTCGTAAGTCGGAGCACAACCTGCTCGACCTTGCCGTAAAGGCTGCTCAGCTGCGTTGTACTCTTGGTGAGATTTCAGATGCCTGCGAAGAGATCGTAGGACGTTATAAAGCAGTAATCAGAACAATTTCAGGCGTGTATAGTTCAGAATCAAAGAACGATAGCGACTTCGAGTTGGCATGCAAGCTGACCGATGAGTTCGCAGAGAAGGAAGGTCGCCGTCCGCGTATCTTCATCGCCAAGATGGGTCAGGATGGTCACGACCGTGGTGCTAAGGTAGTGGCAACGGGTTATGCCGACTGTGGTTTCGACGTGGATATGGGACCGCTGTTCCAGACTCCTGCCGAAGCTGCCCGCGAAGCCGTTGAGAACGACGTCCATGTGGTAGGTGCGTCTTCACTCGCTGCTGGTCATAAGACTTTGATACCTCAGCTTATCGAAGAGCTGAAGAAACTGGGCCGCGAGGACATCATGGTTATTGCCGGTGGCGTGATTCCTGCTCAGGACTACGACTTCCTCTACAAGGCAGGCGTAGCAGCTATTTTCGGTCCTGGTACATCTGTTGCTAAGGCAGCTGTTGAGATGATGAAGATTCTGCTTGATAAGGAGTAAGCAATGGATACAGTGAGGAAAATTGATGTACTGATAATAGGAGCCGGCCCTGCCGGCTCCGTTTGTGGAAGTCTGCTGCAGCAGGCTGGGGTAGAGTGTGCTATTGTGGATCATGCTACATTCCCGCGCGATAAGGTATGCGCCGGCGGTCTTACCGTAAAGGCTTGGCGCCTGCTCGACATGCTCCTGCCGGGCATAGAGTACGACTTCCGCCCCATCACCCGTATGCGCATCCAGTATGAGGACGATGCTGTCTGCGAATTCCAGGCAGAGTATCCGATTCGTATGACCTATCGTAAGGAGTTTGACTATTCTCTGCTGCAGTATTACCTTCAGCATGGCGGTGAACTCATTAAGGCCTCATTTGCGCGGTTTGAGCAGCAGTCGGATGGCCGCATCCTTGTCACGATGAAATCAGGACAGCAGTTCTCCTGTCGCTATCTCGTAGGAGCCGACGGTGGCAACAGCCATATCCGTCGCCAGCTTCACGGGCCTGTCAACATGAAGCATCATCCTCTCTTCCTCGAGCATTATGTCGAGGGCGAGCATGACGACGATGTGTTCGTGCATTTCTCTCATAAGTACAAGCCGGGATGCTTCTATAAGTTTTCCAGCAAAGGCCGCGACATGTATGGCTTTGTGTCGGAAGACGTCAATGAGAATGTCCCGCTCCTTAAGCAGAAGTTCCGTGAGGCTCTTTCACGGGTGAATGCCCCGGAGGGTACGCTGCGTGGTGCCTATATACCATTGGAGACCGTCGAGTCGCATATCCCGGGTGTAATCCTTATCGGTGATGCCGGTGGATTTGCCAACAAGCTGACTGGCGAGGGTCTGTACGATGCCTTCAAGACTGCCTACAATGCCAAGCAGGCTATTGTCGAGGGTAAATCCTTTCACGATACCAACAGTGCGGTCTTCTTCAAGATGAAGAGCGAGGAGAAAATGTTTAATTTCTTTTTCAGTCCCTTCGGCTTCAGGTTTGTAAGGTGGCTGTTACGTCATCCTGGCTTGTGCAAGTGGGCATTCGATGCTAAGATGAAGAGGGAAACCTTCCGTGTGAAACAGTGAAAAAAAGAATAATCCTGACCGCTTGGCCAGGATTATTCTTTTCTACTAGAATGTGTCGCGTTCGTCTACCTTATAGGCTTTGTTGTCTTCCTTCATATATATCTGAAGGTCGCTGAAATAGCCCGTCTCCTGAATCTTCTGGAGGTTCTGCTGGGCGTCTTCCTCAAGGATGTACTCCTTGGCGCTGGCCAGATGGTTAGTAAACTCGAGCTTCTTCTTCTCTGTGTCCAGAACTGAGATCCACTCATCCTTGGTGCGGTCTCCGATAACAAATTTCTTGCTCATACCTTCTATATTTTTATAAGTTGTTTGTTTCTTTATTTCTTTTATGCTGCAAAGGTACGAAAAATCCCAGTATGCTGTAGCGCATACTGGGAGATATTTGTACGTAAACGTTTGTTCCGCTCGCTTCTTACTCGCCCTTGATGGCAGCAACGCCTGGGAGCACCTTACCCTCGATAGCCTCAAGCAGAGCACCACCGCCGGTAGAGATGTAAGACACTTTGTCGGCCAGTCCGAACTTGTTTACACAAGCTACAGAGTCACCACCGCCGATGAGAGAGAAAGCACCCTCGGCAGTAGCCTTTGCGATAGCCTCACCGATAGCGCGTGAGCCGGCAGTGAACTTGTCGCACTCGAACACGCCTGCAGGACCGTTCCACAGAATGGTCTTTGCACCTTCGATAGCCTTGCGGAAGGCATCTTGAGAGGCAGGACCTGCGTCAACGCCCTCGAAGCCCTCAGGAACCTTGTTGGCTGGGCAGGTGATGATCTCTGAACCTTCCTTTACTGTCATTGTGCCGAAGTCGAGACCGTTGGTGGCTGTGCAGTCAGAACCCAGAACGAGCTCTACGCCGTTCTTCTTTGCCAGTTCCTCAACGCCCAGGGCTACGTCGAGCTTGTCGAGCTCAACGATAGAGTTACCGATCTCACCGTCGTGAGCCTTGGCGAATGTGTATGTCATACCACCGCAGAGGATGAGCTTGTCAACCTTACCGAGCAGGTTCTCAATGATACCGATCTTGGATGATACCTTAGAACCACCCATGATGGCAACGAATGGACGCTTGATATTGCTCAGTACATTGTCTACAGCCTGAACCTCCTTCTCCATCAGCAGTCCAAGCATCTTGTTGTCTGCATCGAAGTAGTCAGCGATGACAGCGGTAGATGCGTGCTTGCGGTGAGCTGTACCGAAGGCATCCATAACGTAGCAGTCAGCATAAGAAGCGAGTGTCTTTGCAAACTCCTTCTGGCTGGCCTTCATAGCCTTCTTGGCTTCGTCATATTCTGGTGTACCCTTCTCTACACCTACTGGCTTGCCTTCCTCCTCAGGATAGTAGCGAAGGTTCTCCAGCAGCAGGGCCTCACCCATCTTCAGGGCCTTGGCAGCATCGGCAGCCTTGGCGCAGTCGGGAGCAAAGGCTACGGGCACGCCCAGTGCCTTCTCCACAGCCTCGCGGATCTGTCCGAGTGACAGCTTCGGGTTTACCTTTCCCTTGGGCTTACCCATGTGCGACATGATGATGGTGGCACCACCGTCGGCCAGGATCTTCTTCAGGGTTGGAAGGGCACCGCGGATACGGGTGTCGTCTGTGATCTTACCATTCTCATCGAGGGGTACGTTGAAGTCTACACGTACGATTGCCTTCTTGCCGGCAAAGTTGAATTCGTTGATAGTCATAATCTATTATTTTAATAATGTGAAATACTTCTTCTTTATGCGAGTGCAAAATTACTAATTATTAGTGAAATACCCTTAACAGTCATTGTGGAGATTTCCCGATTTTTCACTTTTTTAATATTTCCTCAGTCTGTCATTGTCCATACTTGGTGAAAATGTTAACCGCATATAGCACGTTGCACGTCTGTCTTATCCGAAAAGTTCGCGCAGGGCTTCCTCCACTTTGCGCACGGGGTGTAGACTGATGTGGTATTTCTTGTGGTCGAAGCCTTGCAGGTTGTATTTTGGGATGATGATGTCCGTAAATCCCAGTTTCTCTGCTTCGGCAATTCTCTGCTCTATGCGGCTGACGGGTCTCACCTCGCCTGAGAGTCCTACTTCGCCAGCCATGCACCAGCCTGACTCGATGGGAGTGTCGACATTGGATGACAGCACTGCCGCTATCACAGACAGGTCCATGGCGAGGTCGGTGACGCGCAGGCCTCCGGCTATATTCAGGAATACGTCCTTCTGCATCAGCTTGAAGCCCACCCGCTTCTCGAGTACTGCGAGGAGCATGTTCAGGCGCCGCTGGTCGAAGCCCGTAGCCGAGCGCTGTGGTGTGCCGTAGGCGGCTGATGAGACGAGGGCCTGGGTCTCTACGAGGAATGGCCTTACGCTCTCGATGGCACTGCTTATCGCTATGCCTGAGAGTCCGTCGCGATCCTGTGTCAGCAGCAGCTCCGAGGGGTTGTTCACCTGCCGGAGCCCGTCCTGCTGCATCTCGTAGATGCCCAGCTCTGAGGTACTGCCGAATCGGTTCTTGATGCTGCGCAGTATGCGGTACATATAGTGCTGGTCGCCCTCAAACTGTATTACGGTGTCGACGATGTGCTCCAGTATCTTTGGTCCAGCGAGCGTTCCTTCCTTGGTGATGTGTCCTATGAGTATCACTGGCACGCCGCTGGTCTTGGCAAAGCGGAGCAGTGAGGAGGCACATTCGCGCACCTGGGCTATCGAACCTGCGCTCGATTCTACGTCTTCTGTCATTATCGTCTGGATGGAGTCGATGATTATCAGCTCCGGCACTTGGTCCTTGATATGTTCGAAGATGTTCTCGAGAGAGTTTTCGCAGAGTATCAGGAAATTGTCGTTCTCTTCGTGTGGAATGCGGTTGGCACGCATCTTCAGCTGGTGGGCACTTTCCTCTCCGCTTACGTAGAGGATGCGCTTTTCCGGCAGGCGGAGCATGGTCTGGAGCGAGAGGGTGGACTTTCCGATGCCCGGCTCTCCACCAAGCAGCACGATGCTGCCCGGCACGAGTCCGCCTCCGAGTACTCTGTTAAGCTCCTCGTCGTGCATATCGATGCGCGGATCGTCGTGATTGGAGATGTCGCGCAGCTTCAGCACTTTATTGTTGCGCAGGGCGTGACCGGCAGAAGCGGCTGCCGTAGTGGCTGTCTTCTGTTTGGTGTCACCTGCTATGCGTATTTCCTTAAATGTGTTCCACTGCCCGCAGGCTGGGCACTTTCCTATCCACTTCGGCGACTCCTGGCCGCAGTTGGAGCAAACGTATGCCGTTCTGTCTTTTACCATATCGTTGATACATTAGTCACACGCTGCAAAGTTACTGCAATTCGAGTGAAATACCAAATAAAACTCTTATTTTTTGTATTTCTTAGTCGTAGTCCTGCTTCTTATCTCTACGGACTGCTTCTTATCTCTATGGACTGTTTTTATCTCTACGGATAA
>DGTJ01000128.1 GCA_002393725.1 Prevotella sp. UBA4339
AGCTCGAGGAGGGTGTTGACGGTCTGATCCACAGCAGCGACCTCTCTTGGACAAAGAAGGTTAAGCATCCTTCTGAGTTCACAAAGGTTGGTGAGCCTATCGAGGTTGTCGTTCTCGACATCGACAAGGAGAACCGTCGTCTCTCACTCGGTCACAAGCAGCTCGAGGATAATCCTTGGGACGTATTCGAGGAGAAGTACACTGTAGGCTCTGTTCACGAGGGTAAGATCACTGAACTGCTCGAGAAGGGCGCTGTAGTGGCTCTCGACGAGGACGTAGAGGGCTTCGCTACTCCTAAGCACCTCCAGAAGGAAGACGGCTCACAGGCTCAGGCTGGTGAGACTCTGCCATTCAAGGTTATCGAGTTCAACAAGGATTCTAAGCGTATCATCCTCTCTCACAGCCGTACCTTCGAGGATCCCGCCCGTGAGGAGAAGAAGGCAGCAGCCAAGAAGGCTACACGCGCTAAGAAGGACGACACTCCAAAGATTGAGAACGTTGCAGCAAGCACCACTCTCGGTGACCTCGACGTACTCGCTCAGCTGAAGGCTCAGATGGAGAAGGAGAAGTAATCCCCTACTCTATAGATAAAAATAAATCCCAGCCGCCTGGCTGGGATTTATTTTTTTATCCTGCTTCTATTCTGCAGGAATAAGAAGGTCGGTACCTGTCTGCTTTACCAGTTCCTTGGCATATCGCTCAGGATAGCCGGGACGCTGAACACGGGCACCACCACCAAACTTGTTACGCTTGAAATTGCCGTTCTCATCTTCTGGACGGACAACCATGTCGTTGTACTTCACGATAAGATGACAAGCCAACTTCTTCCAACGGGCAATCATCTCGTCACCTTTCTTACAGCTGTAGTCAGTCAGCATGGCGATACGCTCCTCTGGAGTAGCAAGGGCAAGTGCCTTGGCCTCAATCTCCGGCTGGAGACGGTCGTAGGAGGCATCGAGGGAGTCTCGTACGCTCTTCAGCGACGGGAACATCATGGAGTAACGTGGATAAACCATGTTGCTCACCCAGTTGCATACCCAGAAGGCATTGTCCATAGAGAATGTGATGTCGTCAGCCCCCTCACCGGAGAAGCACTTAGGCACACGTGTGATGGCACTGTACATCGGGGTATAAGCCACCATGTTACCATCGTCATTGCCAAACCAGAAGCAGGCACCTACCTCACGCGGCATGGAAGAACGCATCTGCGAGATAAACGACCACGCTGTCTGGAAGGTGGAGATAGGACGCTCGTTGAAGTACTCCTTACCATCAACCTTGAAAGACAGTGGCGACGGACGGTACGGCATCTCGAAGATACCACCACCTATGTCTGAGTCGAGTGCGAAGGGTGTTCCCTCATAGTGGTCACGCATGGCATCACGCAGGTCCTGGAGCGACACGAGCCTGTTGGGGATAATCCACAGCGGCATTGGCTCTGCACCTTTCTCTATACCCTGAGCGTATGGCACATAACGTGAGAAGTCATCACTGAAACGGTTGAAGAAGCTCCATACACGTGCCTCACAGTAGCGGCGACCTGAGAAGTCGGGAGCAGCATAGGCGGCGTTATAGCTGAAGTCGGCATACTTACCGTCAAACCAGCCCATTGTACGCGCGTACCTTATTACATTGTCAGAGCACAGCATCAGGTTGGGTACCGGCTTCTTGCCATTCACAGGGTATTTCTTCATCAGGTCCTTCATCTTGACCTTTGTGTACCTGCCATCGAGGAACTGTGTGATACGACTCTGGTTGGCATGAGCAGCGATGGCATTGTCGGGAATACGGATTGCTACCCATACCGTGCGCTCAGGTGACTTGCTGCGGTCGGGACCACAGCCCATCATCTCGAGCATCCACGCCTCGTCCTTGTCTGCTACAGAGAACGTCTCGCCCTCAGAGTAATATCCGTACTGCTCAACAAGAGAAGTCATGATCTGCAGGGCCTCACGGGCTGTCTTGGCTCGCTGGAGGGTGATGTAGATAAGTGAACCGTAGTCGATGATGCCTGTGGAGTCGGTCATCTCATGACGACCTCCGAAGGTGGTCTCTCCGATGGTCACCTGCCACTCGTTGCTGTTGCCTATGACATTATATGTCTCCGGGACCTCCGCAATCTCTCCAAGGTACTTGTTGGTATCCCACTCATACACCTTGCGCATGTCGCCTGGCTGATGCTTGGCAGCGGGATAGTGATAAAGTGGCATGAAAGCTCCGTAGGAATCGGCATTATATGTCACAAATACGGAACCGTCCTTACTGGCGTTCTTGCCAACGATAAAGTTAGTACATGCGCATATAGGTGAGAGAATGCAACAAGTCAATAATAAAATAATGTATCTCTTCATTTCTTTCTATTTTTAAACTGTTCTTTCTCAACATGCCTTGAACGACATATCGAGACCTTTCACTGAATGGGTAAGTGCACCGACGCTGATGAAGTCAACCCCCTGCTCGGCATAGTCACGTATGGTATCGAAGGTGATGCCCCCACTCGACTCTGTCTCGAAACGTCCGGCAATGATGTCCACAGCCTTCTTCGTATCGGGAACGCTGAAGTTGTCGAGCATGATACGGTCGACGCCTCCATGATCGAGCACCTGCTGCAGCTCATCGAAGTTGCGTACCTCGATTTCTATCTTCAGGTCGAGCCCTTTCTCCTTGAGATAGGCATGGCACCTGTCGATGGCATTCACTATTCCACCGGCAAAGTCTACATGGTTGTCCTTCAGCAGGATCATGTCAAAGAGTCCGATACGGTGGTTACAGCCTCCGCCAATCTTCACCGCCTGCTTCTCGAGCATACGCATGCCTGGAGTTGTCTTACGGGTGTCGAGGACACGTGTCTTGGTGCCTTTGAGGCGCTGGACATATCTGTCGGTCATGGTGGCGATGCCACTCATACGCTGCATGATGTTGAGCATCAGGCGCTCTGTCTGCAGCAGTGAGCGCACCTTACCGGTCACCACCATCGCGATATCACCTTTCTTCACACGACTGCCATCACCCATCAGTACCTCTACCTGCATCGTAGGGTCGAAGCGTCGGAACACCTCCTTGGCAATCTCTACTCCTGCGAGGATACCGTCTTCCTTGATAAGGAGATGACTCTTGCCCATGGCATCCTCAGGGATGCAGCACAACGTGGTGTGGTCGCCATCGCCAATATCTTCTGCAAAAGACAGATCGATAAGTCTGTCAACTAATTCTTCTACACTTAGCATATCTTATAAAATTTGATTTGTTAAAGTCAGAAATAGTAAGAAGCACCAATCCGTATTCCCAGTCCGCTATAGTCGCTGCACTTTGTGCTAAGCTCATAATAGAGCTCCGGCTCGATGGTGACGTGACGAGATACGAAGAAGGCGTAGCCTACATTCACCTCTGGCAGGAAATCATCAAGTCCGTGAGCATGGCGGAAGTCGAGACCGGCACCTACGTATATGCCATTCTGCTCAACGTAGTACCTCAGGTTGGCACCCAGTCCGAAGGAAGACTTTCCGTAGGTGGAGTTGTTGTAGGCCAACTTGGCGAGGACCATCCAGTTGTCGATGAACAGATACCCAGCCTTTGCCTCAAGGTCGATGTTCCACTTCTCCCCCTTATGCCAGCTGAGGTCGAGTCCTGAGGCAGACATACCAACCATCCACTTGCCTTCATTAAATGGTGTTGACGACGTAGACTTGTGCTGTGCACTTACTCCCAATGCCATCATCATGGCAACCAAAGAAATCATTACTTTTTTCATATCATTATTTTTTAGTAGTTTCCTTACGATACCACAGACAGAACCATACGACCGATACGACACAAGTGACAGCAGCAATCATCCAAGACATAGAGAGGTCGAGGCTGAAGATCTGCTCGCTCAGCAGGAACGTCGTACATACTATCGTCATAAATATTGCTGGGATGAGGGTGATGACATACTGCTTCTTCAGGCGTACCAGATATACCGTTATTGCCCACAGCATGAAGACAGACAGCGTCTGGTTGCTCCATCCGAACCAGCTCCAGAGCTTTCCGAAGCCCTCCTTGTCGGACATCTGCCAGATGAGCAGTGCTATCACAGCAGAGAACATAGGAATACAGATGTACATACGACTGCGGATAGACTTCTGCTCAAGCTTCACGAAGTCAGCTATTATCAGTCGTGCTGAACGCAATGCCGTGTCGCCACTGGTGATTGGAGCCGCCACTACACCGAGCAATGCCAGGACACCACCGAACAAGCCCAACCAGTCGTTACAGATCAGATTAACGATTGACGGAGCATCCTTGACAGCGTTCTGTCCACCCTCTATCAACTGATACCCCGGTGTGGGGTCGTTATAGAAGAAATACATAGCCACTGTGGCCCAGATCAGTGCAACGACACCCTCTGTGATCATTGCACCGTAGAAGATGGGACGCCCCATGTGCTCACTCTTCAGGCACCGGGCCATCAGCGGGCTCTGGGTGGCGTGGAAGCCACTGATAGCGCCACATGCAATCGTGATGAACAGACAGGGGAAGATATTCTTCGGAGTCAGAGCCTCTACACTCAGACCTTCCCATACCTCAGGTATCGAAGGCCACTTGATGAAGAGCACGATGGTAAGGGCTGCAGCCATGAATAGCAGTGAGAAGGCAAACAGCGGGTAGACCTTACCGATAATCTTATCTATAGGCAGCATCGTGGCGATGATGTAATAGATGAAGATGATGATGATCCAGAACACATACTGGCCGAAATTGTCGACTATATAGGCCGGTTCCCACATGTCGCCCAGGATCTTCGCCGGACTGAACACAAACACTGCACCCACCATCATAAGCAGGAATACGGTGAAGACAAGCATCGTCTGCTTCGTCGCGTTGCCGAGATAGCGGCCTATAATCTCCGGCTGATTAGCTCCGTCATGCCTCATGGAAAGCATGCCCGAGAAATAGTCGTGAACGGACCCGGCAAAGATACAGCCCAAAACGATCCAAAGATACGCCGCAGGGCCATACATGGCACCCATGATGGCACCAAAGATAGGGCCTGTTCCGGCAATGTTTAGGAACTGGATCATAAAAATCTTCCATGAAGGAAGAACCACAAAATCAACTCCGTCTGCCTTAGCTACAGCAGGCGTCACACGGTCATCTGGTCCGAATATGCGCTCTACGAAGCGGCCATAGAGCAGATAACCAGCAATGAGAGCTACAAGGCTCAAAAGAAAAGAAATCATAATATAAAAACTGTTTTTTTTAAATTCTTTGTGCAAAAATACAAATAATCCGCGATATTCTGCGAAGTCTGTAGCTTTTTTTGTATCTTTGCAGCGAAATTTTATCAAATAATCGGAATTTTGAAAACTATAATACGTATTTTTATACTTTTGTCGCTCGTGCTGAATATCCACGCACAGTCGCCCAAGCATGAGGTAAGAGCCGTATGGCTCACCACCATTGGAGGAATAGACTGGCCGCATTCATACGCACAGGCACAGCAGAAGCAGGAACTCATACGCATCCTCGACCAGCTGCAACAGGCAAATATCAACACCATACTTGTTCAGACAAGAGTACGTGCCACGACCATCTTCCCCTCGGGGATGGAGCCGTGGGACGGATGTCTTTCCGGCAAGCCCGGTACGTCTCCGGGATACGATGCCCTGCAGTTCTGTATCGACGAGTGCCATAAACGCGGTATGGAATGCCATGCATGGATAGTAACGATCCCCGTAGGGAAATGGAACACCTACGGATGCAGACAACTGCGACAGAAGCTGCCCGGTCTCATCATTAAAATCGGGGATGAAGGATATATGAATCCCGAGAAAGGCGAGACGGGTGACTATCTTGCAAGGTTCTGCAGGGAGGTGACACGGAGATACGATGTCGATGGCATACACCTGGACTATATCCGTTATCCGGAGACATGGAAACAGAAAGTGAACCGCCAGCAAGGGCGATCCCATATCACTGACATCGTACGAAAGATCAGCAGGGCCGTAAAGTCGGAAAAACCTTGGGTGAAGATGTCATGCTCACCTATCGGGAAGTACGACGACCTCGCACGATTCAAGAGCAATGGCTGGAATGCTAACACCACAGTATGCCAGGACGCCCAGGCATGGCTGCGCGACGGACTCATGGACGCTCTCTTCCCCATGATGTACTTCCAAGGCAACAACTTCTATCCCTTCGCAGTCAACTGGAAGGAATTCTCTTACGGACGAATCATAGCTCCCGGACTGGCAGTGTATATGCTTCATCCTAAAGAGAGAGACTGGCCATTGGATGTCATCACACGTGAGATGAGCGTGCTGCGAGAGATGAATCTCGGACACACATTCTTCCGCAGTAAGTTTCTGACAGACAATACCAAAGGCATATATTCGTTCACCAAAGACTTTAACTCAGTCCCTGCACTTATCCCTCCTATGACATGGGAAGGGAAGCAGGCACCAACCACCCCTCGCGAGCTGCGTCTGAAACGAGGAATGAGTGCTGACAGACTCACCTGGCAGGCAGCGAGAGACCGCAGCGGATGTGACTATGTCACATATAATATATATGCATCACGCGACTACCCTGTAGACTGGTCAAAGGCAGAGAATATCATCGCACAAAGAGTGCGCAGGCTGTCAGTGAACATTCCTCACGGAGGACAGAGTCTCAACTATGCTGTCACTGCCGTAGACCGATTCGGCAACGAGAGCAATCCCGTATTCAGCCTCGTAGCAACGAAGCCACTGAGGAAGATAAACTTCCGTGAACTGATAATCGGCAGATTAAAAAAGAAAGGTAATAGACATTAATTATTCAAATATCAACTATTATGGAAAGAACTTGGAGATGGTTTGGCAAGAAAGACAAGATCACCCTTGCCATGTTAAGACAGATTGGAGTTGAAGGCATCGTAACAGCCCTTCACGACGTGCCCCTTGGAGAGGTATGGACACGTGAGAAGATTCGTGACCTGCGAGAGTATATTGAGAGCTACGGCATGCGCTGGAGCGTGGTTGAGAGCCTGCCGGTGGTGGAGACCATCAAGTATGGCGGTCCTGACAGGGATCACCAGATCGAGGTGTACAAGGAGAGCCTGCGTAACCTCTCGGCAGAGGGCATACACTGCATCTGCTATAACTTCATGCCCGTGCTGGACTGGGCACGCACAGACCTGCTTCACGAGAACCCCAATGGTTCTACTAACCTGTACTTCAACTATGCCGAGTTCGCATATTTCGACATCTATATCCTCAAGCGCGAGGGTGCCCGTGAGGAATGGGCCAAGTTCGAGTTCCCCGCAGGCGTAGGCGAAGGCCGTAACGTGCTGGCAGAATGCGACGAGCTTGCCAAGACCATGACCCCTGAGAAGGACCACAAGCTGGTAGAGAACATCGTCATCAAGACCCAGGGCTTCGTAAGCGGCAACTTCAGTGAGAACGACGAGGCCCCCGTTCAGAAGTTCCGTGAGTTCCTCGACCTCTACAAGGGTATCGACAAGGCCCAGTTGCGTGAGAACATGAAGTATTTCCTCGAGGCCATCATGCCCACCTGTGAGGAATACGGGATGAACATGTGCGTACATCCCGACGACCCGCCAATCGAGATACTAGGCCTGCCACGTATCGTACGTACCCAGGAGGATATCCAGTGGTTCCTCGATGCCGTGCCCAACAAGCATAACGGTCTTACCTTCTGTGCCGGTTCACTCTCCGCAGGAGCATATAATAATGTAGTGGAGATGGCGAGGAAGTTTGCCTCACGCACCCACTTCGTCCACCTGCGCTCATGTCATATCTTCCCCAACGGAGACTTCACCGAGGCCTCCCACCTTGGAGGACGAGCTGACATCATCGAGCTGTGCCGTATCTTCGAGAAGGAGAATCCGAACCTCCCGATGCGCGTAGACCACGGTATGACCTTCACCGACCAGCAGGGAGGCATCATGGACGAGTCAAGCCACGGCCATAATGCAGGATACACCCTCCTCGGACGTATGTTCGCACTCGGTCAGGTGCAGGGAATCCTCGCCACCGTCGACCGTGAGCTGGGGATACCGTATAAGCAGCCGGGATTCTTTGATTAAGGAGTTAGAGAAGTTAGATGTCAATAGTAATAAAAAAGAAATATGAAACTGAATGATATACTGAGCGGACAGTTTAATGCCGCAGAATGGGAAGCAAAAGGCTATCAGCTTCCTAAGTTTGACATACAGGCAGTCAGGGAGAAGACAGCCAAGGAACCGACATGGGTACACTTTGGAGGCGGAAACATCTTCCGTGCCTTCCCTGCAGCCATCCTCAACGATGCACTCAACACAGGTAAGTACGACCGTGGCGTCATCGTGGCAGAGACATTCGACTTTGAGGTCGTAGACAAGGCCTATGCCCCCTACAACAACCTCTCACTGCTGGTATCCCTCCAGTCAACCGGTACTATAGAGAAGAAGGTTATCGCCTCTGTCACTGAGGCACTTAAGGCCGACCCTCAGTTCCCTGACTGGGCTCGTCTGGTGGAGATCTTCAAGAACCCTTCACTGCAGATGATCTCCTTCACCATCACGGAGAAAGGCTACAGCTATAACGATGCAGACCTGGCAAGGGGCATGAAGCCACTCTTCGCCATGGGTAAGGTCTGTGCCCTGCTCTTCGAGCGCTTCAATGCAGGACAGCTGCCCCTGACCGTTCAGAGCATGGACAACTGTTCACACAACGGTGACAAGGTGAAGGCAGGCGTCTTCGCCTATGCAGAGCGCTGGGTGAAGGACGGTCTTGTGCCCGAGGCATTCCTCAACTACCTGAAGGACGAGACGAAGATCACGTTCCCCTGGTCAATGATCGACAAGATCACCCCGCGTCCACACGAGAAGGTGAAGGAGATGCTTGCCGCTGACGGATTCGAGGACAACGACTATATAGAGACAGAGAAGCACACCTTCACTGCCCCGTTCGTGAATGCCGAGGAGGTGCAGTATCTCGTCATCGAGGACAACTACACCAACGGGCGTCCCCCACTCGACCTGGGAGGAGCCCTCTACACCACCCGCGAGACAGTGGACAAGGTAGAGACGATGAAGGTTACCATCTGTCTGAACCCACTGCACACAGCAATGTCAATCTATGGTTGTATGCTTGGCTATACCCTTATCTCTGCCGAGATGGCAGACGAGGACCTGCGTCCATTCATCCAGAAGATCGGATATATGGAGGCGATGCCTGTAGTCACCGACCCCGGTGTGCTGAATCCATACGAGTTTATCGGGGCAGTAATCAACCGTCGCCTGCCCAACCCGTTCATGCCCGACGCTCCACAGCGTATCGCAATGGACACATCCCAGAAGCTGCCTATCCGCTTTGGTGAGACCATAAAGAAGTATCTCGCCCGTGGCCTCGACATGAGCAACCTCGTGCTGATACCCCTGACACTTGCCGGATATGCCCGATACCTGAAGGGCATCAAGGACGACGGTACCGCCTTTGAGCCGTCACCCGACCCGATGCTCGCAGAGCTGCAGGCTATCGTCGCTCCCCTTGAGATAGGGAAGGCAGACCAGGACTGGAGTCCGCTGAAGCAGTTGTACAGTCGTAAGGATGTCTTTGGCGTAGACCTGTACGAGGCAGGTCTTGGAGAACAGATTGAAGGATATGTAAAGGAACTGTATGCCGGAGTAGGTGCTGTACGCAAGACTCTGCATAAGTACGTTTCTGCAAGATAATCCCTTCGCAAAGGTTTTCGTGGAATTTTAACGTTATATGACACTAAAGATTTGGAAGTATCAACTAAAAGTTGTATCTTTGCAGTCGTAAAATTAGAACTATAAAACGATATTTAAAAATGAAACCACTAAACAAACAATTCGCTCCTAAGAGCGTTATGCCTGAAAAGGTTATTCAGTTCGGTGAGGGTAACTTCCTCCGTGCATTCGTAGATTGGATCATCTGGAACATGGACCAGAAGACAGACTTCAACGGTTCAGTTGTCGTTGTCCAGCCAATCGAAAGAGGTATGGTAGACTGGCTCAATGCCCAGGACTGTCTCTATCACGTTAACCTGCAGGGTCGTGAGAATGGCAAGCCTGTAAACACCCTGGAGCGCATCGACGTCATCAGCCGTGCACTGAACCCATATACACAGAACGCAGCCTTCATGGCACTTGCAGACCAGCCGGAGATCCGTTTCGTGATCTCGAACACCACAGAGGCCGGTATCGCCTTCGACCCAAGCTGCAAGCTCGAGGATGCTCCCGCAAGCTCATATCCCGGCAAGCTCGTACAGCTGCTCTATCGCCGCTATCAGACATTCAACGGTGATCCTACCAAGGGCCTGATCATCTTCCCATGTGAGTTGATCTTCCTCAACGGTCACGTGCTGAAGGATTGCATCTACAAGTATATTGAGTTGTGGAACCTCGGTGCAGACTTCAAGAAGTGGTTTGAGGAGGCTTGTGGCGTATATGCTACCCTCGTAGACCGCATCGTTCCCGGATTCCCACGTAACGAGATCAAGCAGATTCAGGAGAAGATCTGTTATCGCGACAACCTCGTCGTACAGGCAGAGAACTTCCACCTCTGGGTAATCGAGGCACCGAAGGAGGTAGCCAATGAGTTCCCGGCAGACAAGGCAGGCCTGCACGTGCTGTTTGTTCCTTCAGAGGAGCCATACCACAAGCGTAAGGTGACACTGCTGAACGGTCCTCACACTGTGCTTAGCCCTGTTGCTTTCCTCAGTGGCGTAAACATCGTTCGTGATGCCTGCAACCACGAGGTGATCTCCAAGTATATCCACAAGGTGCAGTTTGACGAGCTGATGCAGACCCTCGACCTTCCAATGGATGAGCTGGAGAAGTTTGCCGGTGACGTGCTGGAGCGCTTCGACAACCCATACGTAGACCATCAGGTGACCTCTATCATGCTCAACTCCTTCCCGAAGTTCCAGGCCCGTGACCTGCCAGGAGTGAAGACATACCTCGAGCGCAAGGGCGAGCTGCCCAAGGGTCTGGTATTCGGTCTGGCAGCCATCATCACCTACTACAAGGGTGGCAAGCGTGAAGACGGTGTAGAGATTGTTCCTAACGACGACCAGAAGATCATGGATCTGCTGAAGGAGCTCTGGGCTACCGGTGACACTCAGAAGGTGACCGACGGTGTCCTGGGTGCTGAGTTCATCTGGCAGGAAGACCTGAACAAGATCCCCGGTCTCAATGCACTTGTAAAACAGTACCTCGACGCTATCCAGCAGAAGGGTATGCTTGAGGCAGTAAAGACTATTCTGTAAGTTTGAACGATTCTATTGAGATAAAAGGGGCAAGAGTCAATAACCTCAAGAATATTGACGTCAACATTCCCCGTAATGAATTCGTAGTGATTGCCGGAGTCAGTGGCTCCGGCAAATCTTCTCTGGCCTTCGACACTCTGTATGCCGAAGGTCAGAGACGCTATGTCGAGAGTCTGTCGAGCTATGCCCGTCAGTTTCTGGGCAGGATGAACAAGCCGGAGTGCGACTTCATACGTGGAATCCCCCCTGCAATAGCTATTGAACAGAAGGTGATATCGCGTAACCCGAGAAGTACTGTAGGCACGACGACAGAGATTTACGAATACCTGCGCCTGCTCTATGCACGTATCGGCCGCACCTTCTCTCCCATCAGCGGAGATGAAGTCAAGAAGCACTCTACGGAGGATGTGGTGCAGAAGATGCTGGAGTTCTCCAAAGGCACTCGATTCGTGATTCTCTCCCCCATCCGCCTGAATAACGGGCGGACCTTGGAACAGCAGCTCAAGGCATATATCCTTGAGGGTTACTCACGTATATATGCAGGCAGCGCCTTCCAGCGCATCGACGATTACCTGGCAGACAATGCAGGAAAGACAGATGTCACCGATTATTCTGATGTCATCTACCTTGTTATTGACCGTCTCTCTGTCGATGACGCCAAGGATACTATTGCCCGTCTTGTAGACTCTGCTGAGACAGCCTTCTATGAAGGACATGGTGAACTGAGGATGATGTTCGAGCCATCCAACATCTGCTATGATTTCTCCACCCGTTTTGAGGCAGACGGTATAACCTTCGAGGAGCCAAACGACCAGATGTTCTCGTTTAACTCTCCCGCAGGCGCATGCCCTGAGTGTCAGGGGTTCGGTAAGATAATAGGCATCGACGAGCGACTGGTGATCCCCAACACCACCCTGTCTGTATATGACGGTTGTGTGGTATGCTGGCATGGTGATAAGATGAAGGAATGGCAGGACTGGTTCTGCAGGCATGCTGCTAAAGATGATTTCCCGATCTTCGAGCCATACATGAACCTTACCCGTCAGCAGAAAGACTGGCTGTGGCACGGACTACCTTCCGACAAGAAGGAGAAGATGAAGCCGTGCATAGACTCATTCTTTGACATGGTAAAGGAGAACCAGTACAAGATACAGTACCGTGTGATGATGGCCCGATACAGAGGTAAGACAGCTTGCCCCAAGTGTCATGGTACCCGTCTGAAGCCAGAGGCAGGATATGTGAAGATTGGTGGGCGAAGCATCACCGACCTTGTACAGATGCCAGTGGTTACACTCCAGGACTGGTTCAGGAGACTTGAGTTGACACCTCATGAAGCAGAGATCGGGAAACGGCTTCTCACAGAGATCAAGTCAAGGCTGCAATTCATTATGGATGTGGGACTTGGCTACCTCACATTAAACCGTCTCTCCAATACACTCTCCGGTGGCGAGAGTCAGAGAATAAATCTCACTACAAGTCTTGGAAGCAGTCTTGTCGGTTCACTGTATATCCTCGATGAACCGAGCATAGGCCTGCACTCAAGAGACACCGACCGACTCATCCACGTGCTTAAGGAACTTCAGTCGCTTGGCAATACAGTTGTAGTAGTAGAGCATGACGAGGAGATTATGCGTGCAGCTGATCACATCATCGATGTCGGGCCCGACGCAGGTCATCTTGGAGGCGAGATAGTCTTCGACGGTTCTATCTCAGACCTGTACAGTCTTGGTGACAAGCCAGACTCTCCACGGATAGCGAGAAGCTACACAGCAAAGTATCTCCTCGGACTTGAGAAGCTTCCTGTACCGTCAAGCCGACGCCCATGGAACAGACATATCGATATCCGTGGTGCGAGGATGAACAACCTCCGAGGTATCGACGTGCAGATTCCACTCAATGTCATGACTGTCATAACAGGAGTTTCCGGGTCGGGAAAGTCAAGTCTTATCAAGGGTATCCTCTACCCTTCCATCAAGCGACGTCTTGGTGAAGTGTTTGATGCACCGGGCGAGTTCCTGGGTCTGGAAGGTGACATTGATGCCATAAAGCATGTGGAGTTTGTTGACCAGAACCCCATCGGAAAGTCCACGCGTTCTAATCCTGCCACATACGTAAAGGCCTATGATGCCATCAGGGACCTCTTCGCAGAACAGCCACTCGCCAAGCAGATGGGCTTCACATCGGTGTACTTCTCTTTCAACACGGACGGAGGACGGTGCGAGGAGTGTAAAGGTGCCGGAGTAATCACGGTTGAGATGCAGTTTATGGCAGACCTCGTACTGGAATGTGAGGCATGCCATGGCCATCGTTTCAAGCACGACATACTCGATGTGAGATACAACGGGAAGAATATCGATGATGTCCTGAATATGACTATCTCCGAGGCTCTTGTGTTCTTCAAAGACGAAGCAACCATAGTAAAGCGCCTGAAGACACTTGAGGACGTAGGACTGGGGTATATAAAGCTCGGGCAGAATTCCTCCTCACTGTCAGGAGGAGAGAACCAACGAGTAAAGCTTGCATATTTCATTGGTCAGGAGAAACAAGAGCCAACCCTCTTCATCTTTGACGAGCCCACCACAGGACTGCATTTCCATGATATCAGGAAGCTGCTTGATGCATTTGATGCCCTGATATCCCGTGGTCATTCCATTCTCGTGATAGAGCATAACATGGAAGTCATAAAGTGCGCAGACCATATTATCGACCTCGGTCCTGACGGTGGAGACAAAGGCGGCAACCTGGTTTGCTGCGGCACACCAGAAGAGGTGGTAAAATGCAAAGAGAGCATCACAGGTAAATATCTGAAAGAAAAATTAAATAATTGTTAAAAATAGAACAATGTATTGATATTTTTTGTAACTTTGCATCCGCAAAATACAAGAATATAGGATATTAGTTTGATAATCAAACAGTTAAAGACGTTTTCAAGGAGAATAAGATGAGACAACTTAAGATTCAAAAGAGTATTACAAACCGTTCTAGCGAGGCATTGGACAAATACCTCGTAGAGATTGGTCGTGCACCACTTATATCTATTGATGAGGAAATAGAGCTGGCACAGAAGATCCGTAAGGGAGGTCCTGAAGGAGAACGCGCCAAGGAGAAACTGGTCACTGCCAACCTGCGTTTCGTTGTGTCCGTAGCCAAGCAGTATCAGCATCAGGGCCTTACGCTTACAGACCTTATCGACGAAGGAAACATAGGTCTTATCAAGGCAGCTCAGAAGTTTGACGAGACTCGCGGTTTTAAGTTTATCTCGTATGCCGTATGGTGGATTCGTCAGAGTATCCTTCAGGCAATCGCAGAACAGAGCCGTATCGTGCGCCTGCCTCTTAACCAGGTTGGTTCTCTCAACAAAATCGGTCATGAGATCAACAAGTTCGAGCAGGAGCACCAGCGTCATCCCAGTGTGTCAGAGCTGAGCGAGGTAACCAACCTTGACGAGGAGAAGATAGCCCAGTCAATGCAGGCAGACAGTCACCACGTAAGTATCGACGCACCTTTCCAGGACGGTGAAGACAACTGTATGCTCGACGTGATGGCTTCAGGCGATGACACACGTACCGACAAGCTAGTTGACCATGAGTCGATGGCTCAGGAGCTGAACACCGTTCTTAACAAGGTGCTGAAGGAGCGTGAGATTACGATTATCCGTGAGTGCTTTGGTATCGGTTGTCACGAGAAGGGTCTCGAGGAAATCGGTGACCAGCTCGGACTTACCCGTGAGCGTGTGCGTCAGATTCGTGAGAAGAGCATTGCCAAGCTCCGTGACAGCGGAAACGCGAAAATTCTGATGAAATATCTAGGATAAATTTTGTATCTACAAATTTTTTCCGTACTTTTGCATACGTGAAATGCGGAAAGCTGATAATCTATATATTGCTGGGCATACTCACAAGTATGCCCAGCATTGTTTTTGGCAGAGAGAAGAAAGACTCCCTGATACTATACCGTATAGACGACTATCGCAGGAATCACATCCTTGCAACAGACACGATACGGGACAATGTCTATTTCAAGGTGCGCTACAACGTGGAGCGCCGCAACCCTATCATGAAGTTCATACCTTCAGCCCATACCCTCTATCACAGTGACAATGTAAGGAACTACCTGCGCGAGACATACAACAAGACGATATTCACGAAGAACCATAAGTTTGACATCACCAGTCAGGTGATAAGCACTAACATAAGAGGCAACCGCAGAGGCATCTATGCCCTACTCGACCTGATAACCCCCAACCTGTACGAGGCTACTATCTACAACAACCATATCCTGTCGCCGCTCAACAAGTACAACAGGCGGTACTACCGCTACATCCAGAATAAGGACAGCAATGGTAACATACGCCTGGACTTCCGTCCTAAGACCTTCAATACCCAGCTTATGAGCGGCTATGCCATAATACGTCCTGACGGAAAGATCCTCAGGTCGGTGCTCAACGGAGAGTTTGACATGATTAACTTCCGTACCGAGATACAGCCAGGTCCCAGTGACACATTGAGCTTCATGCCCTCCCTGTGCACCACCGCAGCAACGTTCAAATTTATGGGTATCAGAGTGTCAGCACTGATAAATACAGTATACAATAACAAATACACCCTTCCCGACAGCATCGTACAGCTCAACAGCCGTGAGATGATGGACACCCTCCGTCCGATTCCCCTGTCAGAGGCAGACAGGCAGATCTATGCCGACTACGATGCCAGGAAACGCGCCAAAGAAGAAGCAGCACGTAAGGACACGATCGTCAAGAAGCCTAGCCTGTTGAAGAAGATCTTCTGGGACACCATTGGCGAGAACCTTGTCACCCCAATAGCAGCAGAGTCGGACAAAGCCTATTTCCGCCTCTCCCCGCTCATCAATCCCCTACAGCTCAGCTGGAGCGACCACAGGGGATTCAGGTACAAGATCAACCTACGTTCGAGGTACACCTTCTCAGAGCACCGCTATCTCACCTTCGAGCCCAGGTTCGGTTATAACTTCAAGTTTCGTGAGTTCTATTTCACCATGCCACTGCGTATGACCTATAACCCGAAACGTAACGGATATGCAGAGATCATCTACGGTAACGGCAATCGTATCAGCAACAGCACCGTTGCCGATGCCATCAGGGCAGTACGTGGCGACAGTCTGCGACTGGAAGACCAAGGAATAGACCTGTTCACAGACTACCACCTCAGGGCGTTCAACAACATCATGGTGTTCGACTGGCTCGACATCGAATCAGGATTCATCTACCACCGTCGCAAGGCCATCTATCCCGAAGAGATGAGCAAGTATGACGTTGCGACGGAATACCGCAGCTTTGCCCTTATGATGGGAGCGAGGCTGCGCTTGTGGAAAACAGGTCCATGGCTCTCGATAGACTGGGAACGAGGCCTGAAAGGTATCAACAAGTCAACCATCGACTACGAGAGCATCGAGGTAGACGGTTCCTGGAAGATACCCCTCGTCGGTCTGCGTCTGATTAACTTCCGAGCCGGAGGAGGTATCTACACCCGCAAGGCCCAGAACTACTTCGTCGACTTTGCCCACTTCCGTGACAACAACCTCCCTGAAGGCTGGGAGGACGAGTGGAGCGGTGACTTCGAACTCCTGAGAAGCCGTGTGTACAACATGTCGAAATACTATCTGCGTTTCAACTGTTCCTACGACCAGCCAATGATGGTCGGATTCCTTGTGCCATACCTGGGCAAGTTCATCGAACGAGAACGCTTCTATTTAAGCAGTGCTATTGTTGAACGCTCCAAGCCCTACTTCGAACTGGGATATAGCTTCACCAACCGATACATATCAATTGGCATATTCGCCGGTTTCAAGAACCTGAAATATCAGGAGATAGGATTTGACTTTGAGTATGAACTTTTTAGACGATGGTAAAACCTCTTACAGTATATAAAGCCTCTGCAGGCAGTGGAAAGACCTTCACCCTTGCAACAGAATATATCCGTCTGGTGGTGGACAACCCGACGAGTTTCAGGAACATCCTCGCAGTGACCTTCACCAACAAGGCCACTGAGGAGATGAAGATGCGTATCCTCAGTCAGCTTTACGGCATCTGGAAATCACTGCCAGACTCAGACAGATATCTTGAGAAGATACGTGAACGGACAGGCTTGGCAGACGAGCTGATACGCGAACGTTCCGGTATAGCCCTGCATCATCTGATACACCACTATAACGAATTCCGTGTGATGACCATCGACACATTCTTCCAGAGTGTGCTGCGCAATCTCGCACGTGAACTCGACCTCACAGCAACACTGCGCATAGGACTGAACGACAGTCAGGTGGAGGAGATGGCCGTAGATCAGATGATTAGTGACCTCACTGCCAAAGACGTCATACTGCAGTGGCTCATGCGATACATCCTCGACAACATCTCAGACGACAAGGGCTGGAACGTCATCGGACAGATAAAACAGTTCGGGCGCACCATCTTCAAGGACGAGTATAAGTCTGTGGCAGACCTCCTGCAGCAGAAGATTGACGAACCGGGATTCTTCGAGCATTACACCAACAGTCTCAAAGAGATACGCGACGCTGCCAGACAACAGATGAAAAGCATCGCTGACCAATTCTTTGAGATCATCGAATCAGAGGGGCTTAGCGTAGAGAGTGACTTCTTGTACGGCAAGTCGGGAGTGGCAGGCACCTTCATGAAGCTTCGCGACGGTGCTCCCTTCGACGACAGCCTGATTGGAAAACGCGCTCTTGACAGTGTGGGTGATCCCGCAAAATGGTACAAGAAGACCCATCCTCGAAGGGAACTCATTCACATGCTTGTCGAGACCCAGCTCGACCCTCTGCTGAGAAGACTCATCGACAACCGGCCACAGCAGTGGATGCTCTTTCAGTCTGCCGAAGTGACACTCAGACATCTGAGTCAACTAAGACTTCTCGGCACTATCGCCACCCGTGTCAGGACACTCAACGAAGAGGCAAACAGGTTTCTGCTCAGTGACACCCAGCAACTGCTGCATGACATAATCGAAGGCAGCGACTCACCTTTCATCTTCGAGAAGATAGGTGCACAACTGCAGCATGTGATGATAGACGAGTTCCAGGACACTTCCACTGTACAGTGGCAGAACTTCAAGGTGCTGCTTGACGAGGCGATAAGTCATCAGAAGTCAGGGAGCCTTATTGTAGGCGATGTGAAGCAGAGCATATACAGATGGCGCTCAGGAGACTGGAGGCTCCTGAATGGCATCGAGAGCCAATTCGCTAATCCGGAGCAGATGCTTGAGGTCAAGAACCTCTCATGCAACTATCGTTCAGCACGGAGGATTATTGAGTTCAATAATGAGTTCTTTAAGAAAGCGTCAGAACTGGAATTCTTGAATCTGGGAGATATCCCTGAAGCAGATCAACTTCGAAAGGCCTATTCCGACGTAGAACAGGAAGTGCCGGAAGAGAGACCGGACGAAGGTAGTGTACAGGTGATGCTATTGCCAGGCGACGATGACTATCAGGAAAACATGCTACAACAACTTGTTGCCCGTGTTACAGAATTCATTGATGGAGGCGTTGCGCTAAAGGATATTGCTATACTTGTGAGGGCGAATTCCCTCATCCCCCTCATCGCACAACACTTCATGATCCACCTGCCAAAGGTGAATATCATCTCCGACGAGGCATTCCGGCTTGACGCATCAGCCGCAGTATGCACCATCATTGAGTCGATGCGGTTGCTGACTCATCCAGAAGACATTCTCACAAAGGCTTGTCTCATCAAGAGATACCAGCAGCAGGTCATAGGCAATGACATTACCGACGCCCAGCTGCTCCTGCATCATGAGAACTTTGACTCTCTGCTGCCAAAGGACTTCATTGCATCGTCTGAAGAATTACGTAAGATGCCACTCTACGAACTTGCAGAACGACTATACAGTATCTTCGGACTCTCTGTCCTTGAAGGTCAGAGTGCGTATGTCTGCGCGTTCTTCGACCAGTTGAACGATTTCCTCCATGAATGTCAGGCCCTCCCTATGGGCTCCTTACAGAAGCCCTCACTGATAGCCCTCTTCCTGAAGGAGTGGGATGAGACTATCTCTGCCAAGACCATACAGAGTGACGAGATACAAGGTATACGAATCATCTCTATCCACAAATCCAAAGGTCTCGAATTCCCCCATGTCATCATCCCCTTCTGTGACTGGCAACTCGAACAGCAGGGAAACATCCTCTGGGTTTCATCATCATCGTCATCGACATCTTCTTCGTCATCCTCGTCGTCAGAGTATTCTCCTTCCTCCCAAATCTTCACCCTCCCACTCATCCCTGTCGACTATAGCTCCAAGCAACTCCTCGGCACTATCTACGAGCCAGCCTACCATCACGAGCATCTTCAGAACACTGTCGACAATCTCAACCTCCTATACGTTGCTTTCACCCGGGCCTCACGCACACTTACAGTTCTTGGTAAGCGCAATGCCCTTGCATCGTCACGTTCCTCGCTTATCGAACAAGTCCTTCCCCAACTCCAAGAAGCGCTCCCCAATTCGACACTCTCCGGACTCTCTGCAGAATCCGATCCCATACTCTTCTCCTCTTCGTCAGACAATTCTCCTTCCTCCTTCTTGCCTCAATTCAGTGGCAAGCGGCAATCCGATTACCACCTTCCTCCTTCCCCTCCAACATCAAATCCGTTCTCCATCACCCCTACCACCCTGAAAATCTCTGTCAGGACCTTCCCTGCCCACATGGAATTCCGACAGAGCAACCGTTCAAAAGCATTCATCGAAGGTGATGACGGGACAGACAAGACATCATATATACAATTAGGAAGTATCCTTCATGAGGTGTTCTCCACCATAAGGACCACCGCAGACATCACCCCTGCACTGAAGCGTCTGCAACAGGAGGGTATCCTATACGATGAGACCAATACCTCAGAGAAAGTTATCTCTATGCTAAGTAACCGCCTGAGCAACCCCAAAGTCAAAGATTGGTTCTCTGGGAAATATGACCTCTATAACGAATGTACAATTCTGAAGATAGAAGATGGTGTCTTGCACGAAAGACGTCCCGACAGAGTGATGACTGCCGGAAACAACTGGATAGTAGTAGACTTCAAGTTTGGCTCTCCAAAACCAGAATATGAGTCTCAGGTTCAGGAGTACATGTCACTCATCAGAGAGATGCATCCTTCTGAGGACATAAGTATCCAAGGATACCTCTGGTTCGTATATTCAAATAAGATTGTAGAAGTAACACAAAACAAATAGTCGTTGACCATGTCATCATTTCTTTATAACGTAGCCCAGCAGTTACTCACCACCTTCGGTACAGACCTGTCGAAAGTGACGGTAGTATTCCCAAACAAACGAGCATCACTGTTTCTCAATGAACATCTGGCCCGTCTTTGCAACCGACCGATATGGAGCCCTTCATACACCACTATCAGCGACCTTTTCCGCAGTCTGTCGCCACGAGAGGTTGCCGATCCCATAAAACTCATCTGCGACCTGTACAAGAGTTTTGTTTCCTGTACAGGCATCAATGAGACACTGGACCATTTCTATGGGTGGGGAGAGATACTATTGGCAGACTTTGATGACGTGGACAAGCAACTGGCACCAGCAGGGAAAGTATTTGCCAATCTTCGCGACCTGCATGAGTTTGACGATGACTCATACCTCACGGAACAGCAGCGGGCCATAATCCGTAAGTTCTTCAGCAATTTCAATGAAGATCACAATACAGAACTCAAGCAGCGATTCCTGTCACTATGGAGTCACATCAACGATATCTACTCAGATTTCAACTCCCGTCTCGCTTCACAGGGGCTGGCATACGAGGGAGCACTATATCGCGACGTTATCGACTCACTCAGAGCTACCGACGATAAGCTGCTCGCAGAGCACTACGTCTTCGTAGGCTTCAACCTACTCCACCCCGTAGAACAGGCACTTATCAACTACATTGGTACCAAAGCAACGGTGATACAGGACACTGATGATGAGACAGCCAAGAATATCTCCATCATCTCTGCCCCTACAAACAATATCCAGGCCCGTTACGTATCCACATGGCTACAAGAAAACAGTCGCATCGATGCAGGAAGCAAGACAGCCATCGTACTTGCCGATGAGTCACTGCTACAGAGTGTTATCCACTGCCTTCCAGAAGAAGTGACAAAGGTAAATATCACTACCGGTTATCCACTGGCATCCTCTGCCGCCTATTCGGACCTGACATTCTACAAGTCTCCTCGACAAGCGGGAGCACTTAATTCGTCAGAATTCCTTTCTAACCTAATATCACATGTGAAGAACTCAGCACAAGGTATTACCGACCCGCTTGAGACAGAAGCGCACTTCAGGATGTACACAATACTCAACCGTTTGCTGACACTGGTTGATAGTGGCGACCTGCAAGTTGAGCTCCCCACACTCCAACGCCTTCTCACGCAGATTATCGCTTCAACGACAATCCCGTTTCACGGAGAACCTATCGAAGGTATACAGGTAATGGGAGTCCTTGAGACCCGTAACCTGGACTTCGACCATGTGCTCCTGCTCTCATGCAATGAGGGCAATCTCCCCAAAGGTGTCAACGATACATCCTTTATACCATATAGCATCAGAAAGGCATATAACCTCACGACGATAGACCATAAGGTGGCCATCTACCACAATTATTTCCGCAGGCTGTTGCAGAGAGCCAGCGACGTCACGATACTGTATAACAACTCCACCAACGATGGCAAGACAGGTGAGATGTCACAGTTCATGCTACAGATGCTCGTGGAATCCCCACACCCCATTGCCATAAAGACCCTCTCTGCGGGACAGCAACCAATACTTCATATGCCTAAGGACATCACAAAGACAGAAGATGTGATGGATTCTCTGCGCGAGAGGTTCTCTGGAAGACTGATCTCACCGTCAGCCATTTCATTGTACCTCCGTTGCCCACTGCAGTTCTTTTATCGTTATGCGGCAAAGCTTGAAGAACTCGACGAAGAAGAAGACATTATCGACAATCGTATCTTCGGAAACATCTTCCACAAAGCTGTCCAGAACATCTACGAGAAAATGAATAAGCCAACCATCACCTCCTCCGACATAGAGAATCTTCTTAGTCAGGATGTAGATATCATACGTGCAGTAGACCAGGCCTTTATGCTCGAGGTGTTCCATATAGAAGACCCGTCAGCCAAACTCCCCCCACTCGACGGACTGCAGCTCATCAACCGTGAGGTCATAATAAAATATGTACGTCAGCTGCTTGAGGTAGACAAGAAACTCACTCCGTTCACCATTCGGGGACTGGAGAAGAAGATTCAGACGATAATTGATATTCCTGAGATAGGTAAGATGAACTTGGGCGGATATGTGGATCGCATCGACGAGGTAACACTCCCTGACGATTCACATCGGATACGCATAGTGGACTACAAGACAGGGAGTACCAGACTAAGGCCCCTTCAAGACCTTCAGGCAATATTCAATCCAGAGAACATTAAATGCCATAGCGACTATTACCTTCAGGCAATCCTTTATTCGTGCATCTACTCACAAGAGTCTGAACTGCCAATAAGCCCATGTCTTCTCTTCATCCAACATGCAGGCACAGAACAGTACGACCCAACCTTAAAATTCGGCAAGACGCCCATCACGGACGTCAATGAGATCAGGGACGACTTTATTACCCACTTATCAGACCTATTGAATGAGATTTTCAATCCTTCAGTACCATTCTCACCAACGTCAGAACGCAAACGTTGTAAGTCATGTCCCTTCGCTTCCTTGTGCTGATCTGATACCTATTTTTTAGAAAAGGGCTAAATAAGCCATTATTTGCCAGTTTTTGCAAATGTTTTAGTGAACATTTGTAAAAATGTGGCGTATTAGGTTAAGCTCTGTTAATTATTTGCAATATTATTGCGAAATATTTGGATTTAATTACAATATTTTCTATCTTTGCCAACGTTATCACTTAAAGATAATGTTTTGACAAAGAACAACGACTAAAACTATAGAAAGATGATTAATCAAGAACAAAAAGCAATCGACAGTGAGCCGACAAGAAGGAAGAACGAAATGCGCTACTACCTTTTCTTAAAGCAACATACCACAATGCTTTCCGGAACTTAGCAGCTCGGCCTGCTTCATTTGCTGCACTCTTGCAGTCTGCCATGAGGTATGATATACATTCAAAATGTATATTGAATATTTCAGACAATAGAATTGCGTGTGTTGCAAAAAATGTTGCCAATAAATCTACACGAACTTTATTTACACACGAAATACACTGCCCTAATACCTTATGCGGAAGCTTTTAAGGGATGTCGGACAAGCTATGTTAAACACTATTTAATGTTAATTGCAACTATGTAAAAACCAGTTAACCTTTATTAAAGTAAAAGGGAGCCGCCTGTGAAGGTAGCTCCCTTGTTATATATAAAAATATTATTTCACTTATCCAGTTTCTCGTATATCGAGTTGTTGCTCTTATACTCCGGCACAATCTCCTTCATCTTCTTCACCGTCGCCATATCGTCATAACGCTTTGAAATCTCAATAAGTTCGTCAATGTCCTTACATACTTTATCATAATCATACTCTCGGACCTCTGCGATACGGATCTTTTCATGGAAAGTAGGCTTGGTGCCTTCCAGTTCATTCAGTACCTCTTCATAGAGTTTCTCTCCAGGTCGCAGGCCAGTGAACTTAATCTCCACATTCTTAGCACCTGACAGTTTGATCATCCTCTTTGCCAGATCGGCAATTTTCACAGGCTTACCCATATCAAAGACGAATATCTCACCACCATTGCCCTTTGTTCCTGCCTCAAGCACAAGTTTACAAGCCTCAGGTATGAGCATAAAGAACCTTACTATTCTCTCGTCGGTAACGGTCACTGGGCCACCGTTCTTTATCTGTTCCCTGAACAATGGAATCACGGAGCCATTTGAACCGAGCACATTACCGAATCTTGTTGTCACGAATTGAGTTCTTGCCATCGGTCCGCCAATCTGACTTGCGGTGATAAAACTCTCGCGATTTCCCAAATGAACGAGATGAGAAGCGACCTTTTTCTCCTTGATAGCCTGGTCAAGGCTCTGCACGTAAATCTCGCATATACGCTTCGAGCAGCCCATAACATTTGTTGGGTTAACGGCTTTGTCAGTCGATACCATCACGAACTTCTTGACACCGTATTTCACGCTGAGGTCGGCAATCACCTTCGTACCATATATATTATTCTGTACAGCCTCAGACGGATTGTTCTCCATCATTGGCACATGCTTATATGCAGCAGCATGGAAGACGTAGTCTGGCTGGAATTTCTTGAAGATCTCCTCCATTCTGTCTGACTTGCAGATGCTTGTCACCACTGTCTCTGCCGGGATATTCGGGAACTCTTTCTGCATCATCAGGCGAATGTCATGCTCTGGAGTCTCAGCCTGGTCGATAAGCATCATAGATGCAGGCTCAAACTTAGCCACCTGGCGCACCATCTCACTACCGATAGAGCCTGCAGAACCAGTAATCAGGACGCGCTGCCCCTTGAGCAATTCACCGACCGATTTGAGGTCAACA
>DGTJ01000116.1:0-713 GCA_002393725.1 Prevotella sp. UBA4339
CTTAATCGCAGCCTTGATCGCCTCGGCTTGTTTGCTTCGGCTTTCACTAAGGATAGTGCAAAGTACATGCCTATGGAGCGAATCCGTGCCAGAATGACAATCGGTGAAGTCAAATTGGCACGGAATTTAAACTCACTTAAACTATGCTGACAATTTATTAAACTCGGTTAAACTTTGGCGGCTATACCACTTCTTTTCCGAAAGGTGAAAGAGCGAGTCTTGCCAGCCGGAAGTGCATCTTTCCGAACGGGATGCCAATGATAGTGATGCAGAATATGAGGCCATAGAATATATGGGTAAGCCATATCCAAATGCCTCCCACGAAAAACCAAATCACATTCATAAACATGTTCAGACAACCTGGTTGCGGTTCCTTGCGTTGAATCTTTGAGCCGGATATGTTCGGCTTCTCGTCACTCTCACATTTCAGCCGATATGTACAGACAAACTTAGGCGCCAAGCCGTCAGAACTGAGGGAGTAGCGAGAGCAGAGACATGCTTGCATGGGCTATGCCGAGTCACGAGCGAAGAAGACGACAGTCAGTTCAGAGAATAGAAACACCTGGAATATATCAGAAAGGTACGAAAGTCAGAAATTGGTAAAATCCCCCGCAAATTGTGTAACTGTAGTTTCGAGGGATTGTCGTACCTTTGCACCGTGAAATTTAAAGCCAAAAAGATAATGGAATTCAGAATGCAAGACCGCATGGAGT
>DGTJ01000116.1:796-3366 GCA_002393725.1 Prevotella sp. UBA4339
AGTTGAAGGCATTAGTAGACTTCTACGCAACCGAGAGTGACAAGAACAACCAGGACTGTTACGTGGAGATTTTCCGTCCGGACATCAAGCTCGACGTGTATTTCGGTGACAAGCTGGGTATGCAGGCCCGCGACGTGCAGGATATGATCCGTCAGTACAAGGCATTCGGTGCCGCCAAGGTGTCGTTTCACATGAACGGACAGCAGAACGTGGACTTCGTGGACGAGACTCATGCTACAGGAACATGCTACGCTCTGGCTACACTCGTGACAGAACAGGATGGCAAAGACGTGCTGACTACCCACGCCGTACGCTACTATGACAAGTATGTGAAGATTGACGGACGTTGGTGGATAGCCGAGCGTGAGCAGCACTTCGAGTGGTCAACGAATCAGGCTCTGGGATAACGGCTATGGGAAAGACATTGATTGCGTACTACTCTCGTCGCGGAGAGAACTATGTGAACGGAAGTATCGTGAACCTGAAACGTTGAGAAGATTTTCAGAATGTGTTTGTAACAAATAGCTGATTAAAAGATTGTGAAACAAAACAAGCAATGATAGATATGAATACCATCAAATTATGGAACGGCGTTGAAATGCCGCAGATTGGTTACGGCGTGTATCAGGTGACACCTGATGAGTGTGAACGTTGCGTGAGCGATGCCCTGGAAGTAGGCTATCGGATGATAGACACGGCTCAGGCTTACGCCAATGAGGAGGGCGTGGGTCGCGCATGGAAGAAGAGCGGCATCGGCCGTAAGGACATCTTCCTCGTGACAAAGGTGTGGATATCCAACTATGGCTACGAGAAGGCCAAGGCATCGATTGACGAGAGCCTTCGCAAGCTACATACCGACTATATCGACCTGATGCTGCTGCACCAGCCCTTCTGCGACCGCTATGGTGCCTATCGTGCCCTGGAGGAAGCCTATAAGGAAGGTAAACTGCGCAGCATCGGTGTGTCGAACTTCTATCCCGACCACCTTATTGACCTTGCCTCGAACGTGGAGGTGAAGCCGATGGTGAACCAGGTGGAGACTCATGTGTTCAACCAGCAGACAGAGGCCAAGAAATACATGGACGAACTGGATTGCCGCATCATGTCGTGGGGGCCGCTGGCCGAGGGTCGCAACGGCTTCTTTACGAACGAACTGCTGGGCGAAATTGGTAAGAAGTATGGCAAGACCATTCCGCAGGTAGCTCTGCGCTGGCTATTGCAGCGTGGCGTTATCATCATTCCGAAGTCAACCCACAAAGAGCGCATGGCTCAGAACCTTGACATCCTTGACTTCGAACTGAGTGCCGATGATATGGCTCAAATTCAGACCCTCGACACGGGAAAGAGCCTCTTCTTCGACCATCACGACGGAGAGACCACGAAGATGTTCATGGGTTGGAGATAAAAGGTCATTTTTGCCTTGCAAGCATCCTAAGGCCGAGCGGGCAGTTTACAGCAGCCTCCGCCTCCATATTGACATATAGTATAAGCGAAAGGAGCAACACTCGACTAACGGATGTTGCCCCTTTTGCTAATGCGGTTCATCAATGTCCGTTATGAGACCTCGATGGCCTTGGTGACGAGAGTTTGATGATAATTATAGTACCCGGTGAAGAAAATCAATCATCAATTTGGCAATCTCCGTGTGGTGGCTCTCCAAAGCAAAATGGCCGCTGGGCACGAAATGTATCGTTTTCTATTGTTCCCTCTTTGCACTATGTTGTACCAAGGAACGGAGCTTCTCGAATACGCGGCGGACGTCTGCCGTGCCTTCGGATTCTTTTTCCTTCACCCATCGTTCCTGCACTTCGCTCTGACGGACGTTGGTGACGAAATCGGACATTTCCTCGTGCGTGAGGAGGCGTACGGTGCAGCCTTCAGTGCTATCTGTGCAGCTGTCTTGCTATTTTTTTCGCCAATAGCCGCCAATACCCATTATCGGCATCTTAACTCCGTTATTCAACGTCTTGTATTCCATATTGCCCTCACACACGCTTGCCAAGTTCGTAGGCCTCTTGCAATTTGGGATTGCCTTCAATCTCACGGGCATCGTTCACCCCACCACAGAACAGCGTTCCTGCCAGACGACTCTTGGGATAGCAGTCTATCCAGCCCGCCAGTCCTATCTCTGCACGTTTAGGGGTATCGGCTCCATCCTCTGCAGCCGTTGACAGCAAATAGACATCACGGAACTGGTAATCCTGATCATACATCGCATTCATGCGGTCAATGAGTGTTTTCATCTGCCCGCTCATCTCATAATAGTAGATAGGTGTTGCCCAGCAGATGACATCAGCCTTCAGCACCTTGGCCATGATGTCGTTCACGTCATCCTTGATGACGCAACGCCCCAGTTTTTGACAAGCCATGCAACCTTTGCAGAACTGGATATTCTTGCCCGCTAAGGAGACCTTCTCCACTTCGTTTCCTGTTGCTTTGACACCTTCTATAAACTGCTCAGCGAGCATGTCGCTGTTTGAACCATGACGCAGGCTCGTTGATATGACAATTACTTTTTTCATATTCGTATTATTTAAGTTCGCTGAATTGGAATTTACTCGCTATAATTA
>DGTJ01000012.1 GCA_002393725.1 Prevotella sp. UBA4339
TGATTGTCCGCTGCCATCGTGCCTTTCTTGTTAACCTCGGCCAGGTCGAGCAAATCGTCTCACATTCCGGCACTACCCAACTCCTTATCAATCACTGCCACGAATCACTCCCCGTCTCGCGCAGCAACATGTCGCAGATAAAGACCGCCATCAAAGGCCTATAATAAGGGCCTTACTCTTTACGATTTCCCTTATGAGAACCTAAACAAAGGTTAAGAAGCAAAAATATACTCTATGATGCCAATGGACTATTCAGGAGTTGGTTGGAAGAAGAAGCGCAAAGGTGCCAAGATACAAATAAGCGGGGAAAAAACAAACAATTCCTCCGCCATATGGCATAACCATCTGATTTACAGAAGAAACATGGCGGAGGAATTTCAGCATAGGGACGTTAATTATAAGATTAGAGAAGATGGAAAAAGAATCGTAGATAAATCGCGAAAGAATTGTGGACATCTGAGCAGTAGGGGCAGGAAGCATGCAGAACCGACCGCTTATGTTGTCGGGAAGGAGGGTTAACGCTCTCGAGGCGGGACTTCAACGATAGAGAGGGTTAGGTTAGCGAATCTGCGACTTAAGTGACAGGATGCTAGAACTTAAGTCGCACGATGCTGCCACTTAAGTGCTACGATGCTAGGACTTAAGTGACAGATTCAAGGGGATAGGCCTCGAAGGTGCCGAACCCGACTCTCGCAAGCAACGACCCCGGGGTTAAAAACTATACTTTTTTGATGCTTGTTTACAGGGCAAAACTCTTGCAAACAGGCAGTTTTTGCAATGTGCTGACAGACGTAGAGCGGCTGTTCCTCCGCTATTTCAGCATCCCGGAGAAAGAAGGAGAAGGCTCGTTTATGAGCGGGACGGAAATCATGAGTGAGTTGGAAAAGCACTCGCATAAGACAATGGCAGGGGTTACTGCCAATGCTTTCGGGAGGTCAATGACACGACTTGGCGTGAAACGGGTGGGACATCATGAGAACGATGGCTATATAGTGCTCGCAGCATAAGAATACGGAAATTTCTCCGCCACGACCCAACTGTATATCAGACAGTTATGAGCACTGGCGGAGAAATGCTTATTCCCAGCCGTAACGATAATAAACAAAGGTTGTACCCTGCTTTTTACAGTAATACTTAGAGAATTCCTCCGCTGTCAGTTCGTCGAGCCATTTCTGCGCACGATACTCCGTGATGTTCAGAGCATATTGCATCTGCCGGCGGGTGATGGAGTGGTGCTCCTTAAGGTAATTGTCCAAGAACTCTATTATCTGCTCACGAGTGTAGACCTTGTTTCTGCCTGCCGGGCCGCGTCCGTTCAAATTGCGGGTGGAGATTCTGTCCTTCAGGGCATTGACAAAACTGGGATCGGGAGTGAACGACACGCCCTGCACCTCAACATCATTAGCCATAATCTTGTTAGGATCGGTAAAGTGAGGCTTGATGGGATTGCCCTCGTCATCGTATTTCACCTTCAGGCCCACCTTCATCTGGAACGTACCTATACCGTCAATACGGAAGCGGTTGTTGTTACGCAACTGCTCGATTATCTCATTCTTCAACACTGTGAGCGACGATTGCATCATAATAGTGTTATAGGTGTTGTGGTACTTCAGGTGAGCCAGGAATTCCTTCTCACTCATAGTGCCAGTGGGCGTGTGGCGCACTTGATAAGTGGTATTCCCATCTGCGTCTGGCAGCGGATTAGGAAAGATGCCGTAGTTTATTTTGCTTGCCATAATTATACTAACTGATTTTTTACATATACTCCTTCGCCTTGCGCTTCCCTCTCAGTACAGCAAGAGCATTGAGTGCCAGAGCCTCCATCTCGTCCTCACCTGGGAAGCATCGGATGGGAGCAAGGAATCCTATACGCTTGCGCAGGCGGCTGACGATATACTCCGAGCGAGCCAGCCCGCCCGTAAGCAATATGGCATCGATGCTTCCGCAGAGCACAGCCGACTCAGATGCGATATTCTTCGCAACATGATAGATCATGGCATCGAGAATAAGCTGGGCATGAGTGTCACCATAGTCCTCTATGCGCTGGATAATCTCCTTCACATTGTTAGTCCCGAGGTGTGCATTCAGTCCCGCCTTGCCGGCGATGCGCTTCAGTAGCTGCTTCTCAGTATACTTTCCGCTGAAGCACAGACGTATCAGGTCGGAAGCCGGCAGTGATCCGGCACGCTCTGGCGAGAACGGGCCCTCGCCATCGAGGGCATTATTGGCATCTACGGCGCGACCGTGATCATGGGCTGCAATGGAGATTCCGCCACCCATGTGGCAGATGATAAGATTCAGGTCTTCATACTCCTTGCCTATCTCTGCAGCATAACGCCGGGCGATGGCCCTCTGATTCAGCGCATGCCAGATGCAGATACGGTTCATCAACGGGGAACCGGAGATACGGGCATATTCATTAAGCTCATCCACCACTCCCGGGTCAGCGATAAACGAACGGCAGCCTGGTATCTCTGCCGCTATCTCATGGGCTATCAGGCAACCAAGGTTACAGGCATGATTGTGCAGGGCTATGCCGCTATGAGTATCCTTTATCATCAGGTCGTTAATCTCATACACACCACCTTCGAGAGGCTTTACCAGCCCTCCCCGCCCTATCACGGCATCAAAACTCACAGCGATGTCAGCCTTGCCAAGCTCATCGAGCACCAGCTGGCGACGATAATCCTGCTGCTCGATGACATCGTCAAAGCCCGCAAGCTCCTCTGGTGAGTGCACGATATTCCTGACCAGTACAGGAGTCTCATCATCGAAGACTGCCATCTTGGTGGACGTTGAGCCCGGATTGATTACCAATATCTTCATATTGCAGCAAGGGCCAGACTAAAGTACTTGGATTCAGGAGAGTCGGCACGCGACGGCAGCACGCAGCAGCACTGTGTGCCCTGAAGCACACCGGCTGTCTTGGCATAGCCGAAAAGCGTGATGGTCTTATAGAACACATTGCCCGCAACGATATCCGGGAAGATAAGGGCGTCAGCCTGTCCGTCGATAACTGAGTGAATGCCCTTCTCACGCAGGCTGACGGAGTCGAGCGATGTCTTCAGGTCGAGCGGTCCGTCGATAATGCATCTGCCGAACTTGCCAGTCTGAGCCTCAGCGATTATCTCAAGATAGTCGACAGTATAGGGGAATGTCTTGGCGCTGACCTTCTCTGCACAGTGGATGAGGGATATGCGAGGCTCCTCAATACCGAGAGAGTGGCAGATATAGTTCATGTAGTGAATCTGCTGGCGACGCTGGGCCTCTGTGGGAACAGGGATAACAGCGGCATCGGTGAAGAAGAGCACCTTCTCGTATTTCGGAATCTCAGCCATTGCTACATGTGTCAGCACATGTCCCGGGCGCAGAATGCCGTTCTCCTTATCTAATATAGCACGAAGGATAACATCAGTGTTGATAAGTCCCTTCATAAGGATGTCGGCCTCGCCGCTCTTGCAGAGTGCTACGGCACGACGGGCACACTCTTCCTTGTCATCACCATCCACATAAATAGGCTCTATAAAGCCCATCTCCTTACCTTTCTCTACTGCGTAACGGGTACTGGCATCGTTGGCACAAACCACTGCCACACGCTTCTTGTCGCCTCGCTTCTGGAGGAACACAATCATGTCGTTAAGTGTCTTTATCGGTTGCATTCGTTGAACTTTTTAGGTTTTGTGCTGCAAATATACGAAATTATTTGTATCTTTGCAAGCGAAACGAACTAAAAACTACATTTATGAGGAAAATTATTCTCTCAGCTGCTGTATTACTCACAAAGTGTCTGACACTTTGTGAGGCACAGACGACACAGGCACCGATGGTGCTGGAGTATGACAAACCCGCTACTTTCTTCGAGGAGTCACTGCCTATCGGTAACGGTAAGCTCGGTGCACTCGTATATGGAGGCACTGACGACAACATCATCTATCTGAACGATATCACACTGTGGACGGGAAAGCCAGTGGACAGGAATCTCGATGCCGATGCCCATAAATGGATACCGGAAATCAGGAAGGCACTGTTCAATGAGGATTATGCACTCGCCGACTCACTGCAGTTGCACGTACAGGGGCCCAACTCGCAGTTCTACCAGCCCTTGGGAACCCTGCACATAAAGGACTTGGGACTTGGTGAAATCACCGACTACCGGCGCACGCTCAACATCGACTCAGCAATTGTGCGTGACAGCTATCTGCGTAACGGCAAACTCATCACAAGAGAATACTTCGCATCGAGTCCTGACAAGCTCATTGCCATCCGACTGCGAGGCGACATCAACTGCCGGATAGCCTTGACAGCCCAGGTGCCTCATCAGGTGAAGAGCGGCTTGGGCCAACTGACGATGACGGGCCATGCCACTGGCGACCCTCAGGAGAGCACTCATTTCTGTACGATACTAAGCATTAAGACTGACGGAGAGACGACCGCCAGCGACTCCTCACTGACTATCTACAAGGCAAAAGAGGCTATAATCTACATCGTCAACGAGACCAGTTTCAACGGGTTCGACAAGCATCCTGTCAAGGAAGGCGCACCATATCTGGAGGAGGTGGCTAATGACATCTGGCATACCCAGAACATGAGCTACGATGAGTTCTATGCCCGCCATCTGGCTGACTATAAGGCCATCTACGACAGAGTGAAGATATGCCTGAACAAGGAAGGGCGCAATCCTGGCGACCTGCCAGGAGCCAAAGAGCGGAGACTCACCGACCAGCTGCTGCTCGACTATACCAATGGTAACGACCAGACGCCATATCTCGAAGAACTGTATTTCCAGTTCGGACGCTATCTGCTCATCTCATCATCGAGGACAAAGAACGTGCCGGCCAACCTGCAGGGACTCTGGGCCCCGCAGCTATGGTCGCCATGGCGAGGAAACTACACGGTGAACATCAACCTCGAAGAGAACTACTGGCCGGCATTCGTGGCCAATATGGCAGAGATGGCAGAGCCTCTTGACGGATTCATAGCAGGACTGGCTGCCAACGGGAGACACACAGCCAGGAACTATTATAATATCGGTGAAGGCTGGTGCTCAAGCCATAACAGTGACATCTGGGCAATGACCAACCCTGTGGGCGAGAAGCGCGAGAGCCCGGAATGGTCGAACTGGAACCTCGGCGGAGCCTGGCTGGTGAACACACTCTGGGAACGCTACCAGTTCACACAGGACAAGGAGTATCTGCGCACCATCGCCTATCCTCTGATGAAGGGAGCGGCACAGTTCTGCCTGCGCTGGCTCATCGACAACCCCAAGCAGCCTGGCGAGCTGATTACAGCACCAAGCACATCGCCAGAGAACGAGTACAAAACGGACAAAGGCTATCACGGCACTACCTGCTATGGAGGTACTGCCGACCTGGCTATCATCCGAGAGCTGTTTATCAACACCATCGCCGCAGGCAAGGTGCTCGGACAGAAAAACAAAGAGATGGAGCAGGCCCTGGCAAAGCTGCACCCATACACCATCGGGCACATGGGCGACCTGAATGAATGGTACTACGACTGGGACGACTGGGACTTCCAGCACCGGCATCAAAGCCACCTGATAGGTCTCTTTCCCGGCAACCATCTTACTGACGCCACCCTACAGAAAGCTGCCGAGCGCTCGCTGGAGATAAAAGGCGACAAGACTACAGGCTGGAGCACTGGATGGCGAATTAACCTCTGGGCCCGACTGCATAATGCCAAGCAGGCCTATCATATCTACCAGAAACTGCTCACGCCCATCGCCCCACGAGGCTCAAAAGGCTCCGCCTGGAAGGATTGGCACAAAGGCGGAGGCACCTACCCCAACCTCTTCGATTCCCATCCGCCATTCCAGATTGACGGAAACTTCGGAGGGACAGCAGGAGTATGTGAGATGCTGATGCAGAGCAAATGCACAATGCATAATTCACAATGCACAATTGAACTGCTGCCGGCATGTCCGGAGCAATGGAGTGAAGGGGCTGTAAGCGGACTGTGCGCAAGGGGAGGATACGAGGTGTCGTTCGAATGGAAACAGTGCAAGGTGCGCTCATGTAGCATAAAGGCAAAGAAGGCTGGAACCGTCACATTAATATATAATGGACAACAGAAGACGCTGAAGCTGAAAGCGGGACAGGAGATGCCCGTAAAGACTTGGTAGAAGGCTACATATATCCCTGAGCCTTGAGTGCGTCGACAGTGTCAAGAAGTTCCTGATACCACGCTTCACCAAAGCGACGGATAAGCGGAGCGCGCAAGAACTGGTACAGACGCAAGTCTTCTTGTATACCTTTGGCAATAGCCATCTTACATACAGCCCAGCGATTATAGTTCAGTCCGACGCGGCCATCACCAAGTCGCTTCTCACGGATAGGATAAAGAGCACAGCTTATAGGCTTGCAGAAACGGGTCTTACCCGCTCTGTAAGCCTTTTCCAATGCACATAGGCAGCAGTTGCATATAGGCAGGTGGGTATTCCAGTCCTCGACATCTCCATAATAGGTAAACACACAATCCTTTCCTCTGACAATGCTCGTAACCAGGTCGCCTTCCTGATCAGTGTAAACAACTCCCTGCTTGTCAATAACACTCTGAGCAGATGCTGACAGGTCACTCCATACATCATCGAGACAATTCTCAATCTCTGCCACTTCGTCGAATGTGACAGGAGCTCCTGCATCGCCCTCAACGCAGCACTGACCCTTACATACGCTCAGGTCACAACAGAACTTCTCCGTCAGAATCTCTGACGAAAGCAAAACATCACCGATTTGAAGTATTGGGGGAAGAGTGGGCATTTTTTGTGGAATGTGAAATGTGGAATGTGGAATGAGGAATGAGAAATGAGGAATGTGGAATGAGGAATGTGAAATGAGGAAGGAGAGATGTTCAGTGTTCACCATGCTATGGGGGTCATGCCGTTCTGAACCAGATAGGCATTGCAGCGGGAGAACTGATGCTGACCGAACCATCCGCCACGATTGGCACTTAGGGGAGAAGGGTGGACTGACTCGAGAACCAGATTACGGGTCTTGTCAATCATATAAGCCTTACCCCTGGCATAACCACCCCAGAGCATATATACAATATGTTCGCGATGCTCAGCAAGAGCCTTGATGGCTGCATCTGTAAACACCTGCCAGCCAAGACGCGAATGACTGTTTGCCTGATGAGCCTTCACCGTCAGTGAGGCATTCAGAAGCAGTACCCCCTGCTCTGCCCACCGGGTGAGATTGCCTGATGAAGGGATGGGAGTGCCAAGATCATCCTGAATCTCCTTGAAGATGTTCTGAAGTGAGGGCGGAAACATCACCCCGTCCTGTACAGAGAAGCTCAGCCCGTGAGCCTGACCTGGTTCGTGATAGGGATCCTGGCCGATTATCACAACCTTAACCTTGTCAAACGGACACAGATTGAAGGCATTGAAAATCTGCTTGCCAGGAGGATAGCATACTGTCTGCATATACTCCTTTCGCACGGCATCGGTAAGCTGAGCGAAATAGGGCTTATCGAACTCCTCAGAGAGACGAGCCTTCCATGAATCTTCTATCTGTACATTCATCAGAAAAAAACTATTTTGGCTGCGAAGTTACTCATTTTATCCCGAATAACGTAACATTTTCAGGGAAAAGTAAGCCTCGCAGCCAAAAATAACCTGTCAGCGACAGCTGTTATGCCTTCAGTTCCTCAGGCACTACAGGCATAGCACCATTCTGAGTACAAACGAATGCACTCACCTTGACAGCTGTCTTATGAGCCTCCTGAACAGGCTTGCCCTTCAGGATGCAGCCACAGAACGAACCCGTGAAAGAGTCACCGGCACCTACTGTATCAGCAACCTCCACCTTAGGAGTATCCTGGAATGTCATCATGCCATCGTCTGTGAATACGTAAGAACCATTTGTGCCACAGGTCAGAACGAGCATCTTCAGTCCGTAGTCCTTTACAATACGTGTGCAGGTGTCACGCAGGTCGAGCCCGTCGTAGCCGAACATGTGCTCTACAATCACAAGTTCCTCATCATTGATCTTCAGGATATTGCAGAGCTTGAAGGAATCCTCGAGTATCTCCTTAGAGAAGAACTGCTGACGAAGGTTGATATCGCAGATCTTCAGGCAGTCTGCCGGAGTATCAGCCAGGAACTTGCGGATGTTCTCGCGTGATACGGCATTGCGCTGAGCCAGAGAACCGAAGCATACTGCACAGGCATTCTTGGCGATCTCTGCCATCTCATCAGTGTAAGGGATATTGTCCCAAGCCACACCTTCCTTAATCTCGTATGTAGGAATGCCACCCTCGGCAAGTGTCACCTGCACTGTACCTGTAGGATAAGGCACACGAGGCATTAGGTAGTTCAAGTTGTGCTCCTTGAGAGCGTCGATTGTTTCTTCTGCAAGGGCATCCTCACCCAATGCACTGATTGCGATAGTATTATCACTACCAAGGAACTGTCCTGCATGATAAGCGAAGTTTGCTGGTGCACCACCTAATTTCTTTCCTTCGGGAAGAACATCCCACAAAGCCTCTCCGAGGCCTACGACATACCGTTTCATAGATTATATAGTTTTAAATTGTTATTATTTCACGCGATTAATATAAGTAAAGAGATAAACGACACCTACTGCCATTACAAGGACAGCACCTGCCTGCCCCATTGCATCGCTGGCAAAGCCCATCAGCAGTGGGAAGATAGTACCTCCGAAGAGACCCATAATCATCAGACCGCTCACCTCGTTCTGCTTCTCAGGCATTGATGTCAGAGCCTGAGCGAAACAGATGGAGAAGATGTTAGAGTTGCCATAGCCAACAAGAGCGATTGCAGTATAGAGCATCCACTTCTCAGTGCCGATAAAGAGTCCGCACATTGAGAGAGCCATCATCACCACGCTGATAATGAAGAATGTACGGTTGGGCAATACACGCAGGAAGAACGAACCTGTAAGACATCCGATAGTACGGAAGATGAAGTACAAGCTTGTTGCGAAGGCTGCATCGTTAAGGCTGATGCCCAGACGCTCCATCAGAATCTTAGGTGCTGTGGTGTTTGTACCTACATCGATACCTACGTGGCACATGATGCCGAAGAACGAAAGCAATACGATAGGTGTGCCAAGAAGCTTGATGCACTCTGCGAAGGTAGAAGCCTTGCCGTCCATCTTCTCCTCCTCAATAGGAGTTACTGCCAACAATGCTGCTGCGATGATACCTACTACGAAATAAATAGCGAAGAGCACTCTCCAGTCATAGCCGAATGAAGGAATCACCTGAGTGGCACCCCACATAGCGAGATAAGGAGCAAGGAACGATGCAATAGCCTTGATAAACTGTCCGAAGGTAAGAGTAGACGCCAGATTGCCGCCACCCATCACAGTAGAAACCAGCGGGTTGAGTGATGTCTGCATCAGTGCATTACCGATTCCGAGCAGAGAGAAAGCGCACAGCATAATGCCGAAGTTCTCACCGAAGAGAGGCAGAAGCAGAGAGAAGATTGTAACTACCAGTGAGAGAAGTACTGTGTTCTTACGTCCGATCTTGTTCATCAGCATACCTGTAGGCACAGAGAAGATGAGGAACCAGAAGAATACAAGTGACGGGAAAACATTCGCAACTTTGTCGGTCAGCTGCAGGTCTTCCTTGACGTAGTTTGATGCTATGCCCACAAGATCCACGAATCCCATAGCAAAGAAGCAGAACATTACTGGGATCAGGGCGAGTTTGTTAGTCTTGCTCATAATATGTAATCTCTTTTATTATTATCTATTAATAATTGATTTGATAGATAGTTGCCTTGCCGCCCTTTACCTTTATATTATTATAAGGTACTGATGGGAACACAAGATTAGTCATCGCCATCTTACCCGCGGCATCGAAGGCCTCCATGCTGCAATTGTCGATAAAGATGCGCAATTGCCTGATCTCACCGTATGTTGGTGCAACGGTTACTGTAGGGAATGCCTCACTGAAGCTTGCATAGCTTCTAGTACGGTCCATAGAGAATGTACTCTTTGCAGCATCATAAACCATCACTACCTGCTCACCGAGGTTGTTTGAGAACACAATCTCAGAAGAGCCCTTCAGGTCGACAACAACCTCACATGTTGAAGACAACTTGCTGATAGCCTTACCACGAACGGCATTCAACTCTCTTGAAGGAGTAACACCACAATAGGTCTCACCATTATATTCGAAGAGGTCGAGGTCACGAGGTACGCTATTGGCAGAACGGAACTGCTTAGTAGGAGTCTGGTTGGCATACTGCCAGTTGCTCATCCAAGCCAAGGCGATCTTACGCCCGTCAGGTGCATTGTCGAATGTAACTGTAGCATAGTGGTCCTTACCATAGTCCATCCATCGGATATCCTTATGCTCGCATGTGAACTTGTGACCGTCGAAGTCGCCGATGAAGTACTGAGTAGCGCTACCACCAAAAGGACCGCCAGGATTGATGTTACAGATAAGCATCCACTTCTGCTTGTCTGTGCCACGAACCTGAAGCTTCATCAGGTCTGGGCATTCCCACACACCGTCATGGCATCCAAGCTCTTTAACATCACCTGTAGACTTGTCGATAGAGATACCGAAAGAGCTCTCGTATGTCCAGTCTGTCAGATTGCTACTGGAGTATATTCGCATCTCCTGCCCTACGGCAAGTATCATATTCCACTTCTGAATCTCAGGATTCCAGAAGCACTTAGGGTCACGGAAGTCAGGCTCCTTGCTCACCAGCACGGGATTGCCCTTGTATTTCTCGAAAGTCTTGCCATTGTCCTTGGAGATTGCCATCGACTGTATCTGGCTTTTCTCACCTGCTGAGGTATAGAAGGCCACTACCCTGTCATTCTTCTTGTCGACCACACATGATCCGCTGAAGATATCGCCAAGGGCATCGGGCTCGATGGCTGTTGGCTGGGCCTCCCAGTGGATGAGATCCTTAGAGGTAGAATGTCCCCAAGTCATGTTCTCCCACATTGATCCGTAGGGGTTCCACTGATAATAGAGGTGATAGACACCATCCTTATAGAACATGCCGTTGGGATCGTTCATCCAGCCATATACAGGTGTATGATGATAAGCCGGACGGAATTTCTCACGGTTCGTGGTGTCAAATGTGTCGCTCTGCTTCATCTCGCGCCAGCAAAGGAAGTCCTTCATGGCACCGGTGAAGCGGCGGTCACCATGGAAGAAGATATCTAGTAGCACCTCGCTGGCTCCGAATCGCTGAATGTCGAGGGGTACGTAGTAGTCTACCTTATCCACAGCCAGGCGGACGTTCAGCTTCTGCACCTGCTGGTTGTTGGCCAGAACCTTGATAGTCGCATTGTCCTCGCGCTCCTGTACAGGTAGTAACAGATAGTGGTTCTTAACTTCTACTCGCTGCATGGCGTGGCTAGTGCCTAACACCTGAGGCTGTGCCAATGCTGACACCGTCATCAGCAAGGCAGCCATGATTGAAATCACTGTTCTTTTCATTCTGTTATTCATTTGTTGTTCAATAATCTGCCGCAAAATTACACTAAATCTAAAAAGAATACTATAATTTATGTTTCATTTGATAAGAAAAATCGTTCATTTAAACATTTTTGATAGAAATGTACGATAATTGATAGAAAATACTTATCTTTGCAACACCTACAACATTAACATCTTTAAAAGAATGAACAAGACTGTCTTTTTATTAATCCCATTCCTCTTTCTGATATCCTTATCAGCAAAAACGGCGGACAATCTGCCATATATAAAAAGCGGTGTAATAGATACTACCCGACACGAGACGCTGGGACTTCATTCCTTCATGGATATCATAACGGTCAGCATATTCAAGGCAACAACCGATGGCGACCATTATGCAAACGGAGTTGTGATGACCGCTTTCAAGGGTACGCTCTACTGCATGTGGCAAAGCTCAGCCAAGGACGAAGACAGCGATGACACATGGGTGGCATACAGCAAGAGCACAGACGGAGGGTATAACTGGTGTGCTCCTATGCCACTGGCGAAATCAACAGACGACTATTATTGCACCTCGGGCGGCTGGCTTACCTGCGGTGACACGCTTACCGCCTTCATCGACGTCTGGCCAAAAGGGATATCACCAAGAGGAGGAAACACATGCTATATCACCAGCACGGACGGAATAAAATGGAATGAGATGAGACCTGTGAGGATGTACGATGGCTGCATAATGAATGGAGTACTTGAGCAAGACCCTCTGTCACTCCCTAACGGACGCATCATTGGAGCCGCACATTTCATGCCAGGGCTACACGTCTGCCCTGTTTATACAGATGACCCAACAGGAAAAAGCGGATGGAAAAAGGCCACATTCAAGGGCGAAGACCGTGGCTCACAGTCGAGGGAACTGGAACCGAGCCAGTATCTCCAGCCTGACGGAAGTATAGTGATGCTTTTTCGCGATCAGTCCAGTTCATTCCTTAAACTGGCATCCGTCAGTCACGACGACGGCAATACATGGAGCATACCACAATCAACAAATATTCCAGATGCGCGCACCAAACAATGTGCCAGCAACCTTCCTGACGGCACATCATTCATGGTATGCTGCCCGTCTAAAGGCAAATGGCGATGGCCGCTTGTCCTGCTGCTCAGCGATGATGGGGTAATGTTCGACAAGGCTGTCCTCTTGCGAAGCGGTCAGCCAGGTCTATTGCCTACAAGACGCTATGAAGGCAGATATAAGACACTTGGATACAGCTATCCCAAGGCATTCGTACACCACGGCTACTTATATATCGGCTACTCTACCAACAAAGAAGATGTGGAATGCACCATCGTACCTCTTGAAACGATTAAACCACAATAGTAAAAGACGCGACTCTCACGAGCCGCGTCTTTTACTGAAAGCAACCTTTCAAACCAAAAACTAATCTAACTATTAACTAACTAATTCTAACAATTCCTGTATGAAGCAATTTTTCTGCTGCAAAGGTAATGCAAATTAGTCAGACAGACGATAAATTATGTTTCATATACTTTCAAAAATCGTTCATCGTCGTATTATTATACGAAATGAACGATTTTTATAACACACTCGTCAATTATGCATTGTGCATTAAATCAAAGTTTCACAGACGATATGTCTACCAGATTATTAACTATAGCATAGATTGTAAGTCCTGCCGGAGAGTGTATCTGCAGTTTACGTGCGATGTTGCGGCGATGTGTGATAACTGTATTTACCGAGATACACAGATGATCGGCAATCTCCTTGTTCGACATCCCCTGCACCAAGGCCACTATCACATCCTTCTCGCGGTCGGAGAGCGAGTCGGAACTCTGCCCAGACCCAGCCTTGAACACCATGTCAGAGATATTACGCGCCACATCGCTCTGCTTAGTCATCTGCTCCAGCCGGCGTATGGCAGGCACGAATATATGATCCTCCACCATTGCGTGCTGCCGCAGCCACACCTCGTTTTCATAGATGTCGTGCAGGGTGGCAGTAAGCTGGTTGTTGTGCTGTCCGTCCTGAGGCAGATATTTTATTATGAGCAGTTTCAGCTCCCTCAGTTTCTTGTCGGCAGCCCCGTGATGCTTTGAGAATGTCTCCACGTTATAGTCGATGGCAGGGCGACCTTCTATCAGCGATTCCACATATGGGAACAGTGTCTTCTGCTCATATTTCATGTGCCGCCGTATCTCGTGGGCATATTCGTCATAGAACCGAAGTATGAGCTTTGCCAGCGACTCTCGCTCATCGATACTCTCCTGCAGCTCCCTTCGGATATATGGCAGCTGGAAGTCGAGGAAGTATGCATGACTGGCCTCAAGATAGTGAAGCAATGTGGGCACCGACAGCTGCTCGTCGCCCTCAAAGTCACCGTATCCATTAATGGTGAAGTTCACCACCGCCAGGAAAGTATATGTATCCACATTATTGTCCTCACAGGTTTCCCTGACCGTCTTATCACCGAAACCAAGACTGATACCAAAACTGCCAAGCATCTGCAACAAGTCGTAATTATCGCGTATCAGCGATATCATCTTGTCGTCGGCCTCATACATCTTCTGATTTCTCATTACTCTTATCCTCCCGTTACCTACTTTTGGTTACCGGGTGCAAAGGTAGGCATTATTTCTGAGATGCACAATAATAACTATTAGGTATTTTTCGGATTCCCGCATGGCAGAAATGCACTTTTTCAGGTAATTTCACTAATTTTAGGTATTTGCAGAACTCACAAATCGGAGTACCGATGCAGCCGATTTCGACAAGTATATTGACTAAACATCACCTACCCGCCTGAATGCTCTGGTTCAGGCAGGCAAGTGGCAGGTGGCCGACTCCTTTATCCTTCCGCCCGCTTTTATTCTTATAATCCTAATGTTACCAGATTCGACTGAGTGTGCGCACCTGCATGTCGCAGTCGGCACCGCTCACCTCGCATCTGTCGTAGATAGTCTGCGGGAACACAAGATTAGTCATCGACATCGCACCGTCGCCAGCAATTATCTCTACCGATGACTGGTCGACGAATATATCAATAGTTACCTCGTTGCCGCTCACATTAAGAGGGGCATTCATCGAAGGTATAGAGAATGAGCCATTGAAGCTTGATGCGCCCGATGCAGCCGTGCGATGGGCTGTCAGCAGGCGACTGGAGCCATACACATCGATTACGAACTTATTGTCGCTACTGTTACTGAGCGTGATAGTAGAGTTCTTATCGAGGTTGAGCTTCAGACGCAGCTGATAGGCATCCTTCACGCTGAGTGTACCGTCGGTCTTCTGCCATGAACCAGCAATCTTGTCAATCTCGCTCACCACTCCACACGTCAGCAGCGGCTTTCCTCCAAACTCCGTAAGCTTCAGCTCACGAGGCAGCGTCATTGCCGAGCGCCACGGCGAACAAGGCACGTCGCCGGCGTATGCCCAGTTGTTCATCCACCCAATCATAATCTTGCGGTCACCGGTATTGCTCCATGTCACACCAGCATAGTTGTCCATACCATAGTCGAGCCAGATAGGATAGTCGAGAGCGTCGGCCTTGAACTCCTTGCCGTCGAAGTCGCCCACGAAGTACATCGTGCCCGAACCGGAAATAGGACCACAGGGATTTACACTTACTATCATCACCCACTTGCTGCCGAACTGCAAAAGGTCAGGGCACTCCCACTGGAAATTGGGACGGCCCGGGAGGTCAAGTACGAACGTGCTGAGGTGATCCCAGTTCTTAAGGTCGCTGGAGCCATATATCTCAACACCCCTTGCCCAGCCTTTTGCAAGAGTCATTATCCATTTCTTCGACCCCTCGTGCCAGAACACCTTCGGGTCGCGAAGATTGTCATCGTTGTTTTTAATCACTGGATTGCCCGCGTATCGGGTGAAGTTCTTTCCGCCGTCGGTAGAATAGGCAATGCTCTGCTGCTGTGCAGCCGAAGCCGAGGTATAGATAGCCACCATCGCCCCTGCCCCGAAACCGGAAGTATTGTCCTTGTCGATAACGGCAGAGCCAGAGAAGATGTCGCCCAGCTCGTCGCGGGTGAGAGCGACGGGCAGCTCCGTCCAGTGCATGAGGTCAGTACTCGTGGCATGTCCCCAAGACATATTACCCCATCCGTTGCCCTGCGGGTTATACTGGAAAAAGAGATGATAGGTACCGTCGATATAGACCATGCCATTGGGGTCGTTCATCCAGTTCTTGGCAGGAGTGAAATGCACCTGAGGGCGGTACTGCTCGTTATAACTTGCCTTTGTCGGCTCTTCAGTTGGAGTCGGCGTCGGCTGTTCGGGCTGCGGGTCGTCAATAAGTGGATTGTAGTTCTGCTTATGCTCGTCGTCTTTCGAGCAGCCGACAATGGTAGCTGCCACCAAGGCAGCCACCATTGCAAATGTTGAGAAACGCATTCTTCTCATAAAACTAACCACTAACTATATAACTATCGTGTCTTCAGATATTCCAGAGAGTTCTTGGCGAGAGTGAGCACGTTGTCCTGATAGATGTTGTTCTTCGGATGAGCGCTCTTGTCGGGCGAGCCGTCGCGGTTCTTCATAGAGAATTCGCAGCCGCCGTTACCGATGCAGAGCAGCGTGCCCTTGAACTCGGTATTGCCCTGCTGGGCCTCCCAGACGTTCATCTGGCTTACCCACCATATCTGGCTGTCCCATGTGCCGAGAGGATAGATTCCATAGGTCTGTGTGCACTGTGCATAGCAGGCCTCCTCTTGATTGCCGATGCCAGTCCAGAGGCTTGGCAGGTTGAAGTAGAGGCAGTTGTGGTCCTCTGTCCAGCCCGGACCCTTGAAGGCGATGAGCTTGGTGTCGGCATTTGTCTCCACCTCCAGACCCTTGTAGATAGGATGCGTAGAGTGGTCCTTCTTGAACTTATGGTCAGGATTGAGCTCAACAGCCATTCTCCAGGTGTCTTCATTGAGACCGCCCCTTCCGAATCCGAATGCGTGGTCGTTGCTCTTCATCTCGTCGAGACTGATACGTCCCAGATGGCCGGCATATACAGTGGCGTGGCTCCATAGCAGCATGCTTCCACCCTGCTTGTACCACTCGCGGATGACAGGAGTGGCAGCCTCTACCACTGCAGGGATATTCCATACATCACTCTCGCTCACCTCCTCGAGGTCGCGCATCCAGAAGAGCACGCGGAACGGTTCTACCACGCTGGCGTCAGTGATGGTGCTGAACGGTACGAACTGAGCCGTAGGATAAGTCTCGTGCAGCCAGAGCCATGCCGAAGCCTCGTCGTCGTCGCCATCGGCAACAAGCTGCTCAGGAGTATCATAGATGCTCAGGAATCCGATGGCAGTCTTACCGATACGCAGGGAAGAAGATGTAGAGAGCGATGTGCCCTTTTCGTTTGCGGCAACAAGCGTTACAACCCAAGTGTCGCCTGTCTCTACGTCGCTGATAGTGTAGCTTGTGGCAGAGCCGGAAAGAGTCTCACTGATATTACGCTTGCCGTTGGTGGCAGTGAACTTGATGCTTGAAGCATCGGTAGCCTTGTTCCATGTCACGAGAGCATCGTAGCCGCCAGTCTTGTCCACCTGACTCATCTGCACACCACTAATGCTGGTAGCTCCTTCGCGGGTATAGGCCTTGATTACACCAGTAGAGACGTTGGTACCATCAGTAGCCTTGAACACATATTCGAAAGGCACGTTCGTGGGGACATTCTTATGAGTAAAGCTGTTGCCGCTCACTGTCTCGACAGCCGAGAGAGTACCACTACGATAGGTGGTAACCATCATCTGACCATCCTGTGCCGGCCATGTCCAGGTGTAGTCGTCGCCATTGAGCTGACCAGTAATCTGAGCCACGTCCGGAGCATTCATCTTCATTGCCTCGCGGACGATGTCCTTGTCTTGACAAGCGGTCAATGCCAAAACCGTCATTATCAATGCACAATTCACAATGCACAACGCACAATTCTTAATGCGCATTTTAAATATCTTGGTAATCATAATTCCTAATTTCTAATTCCTAATTTCTAATTAATCAATTGTATCCCTTGTTCTGGGTGTAGAGTCCGGGTACGTAGTAGAGCTGTATGTAAGGCAGCGGGAAGTACTCGTTCTTGCCCGGTGTATAATGGGCGTCCTTATAGTACTGAGCATAAGTCTGACCGTCGTAGACCATATCCTTCTCCTTCTCGAAGAAAGCATTGAGTGTCTGCGATGCGATACCCCAGCGGCGCAGGTCGAAGTAGCGGCCGCCTTCCATAGCCATCTCCAGACGGCGCTCCCACTGCAGGCATCTGCGTGCTGACTCTTTGCTTTGGAAGTAGCTTGCAGGATAGAGAGCTATCTCGCACTGGTCGGCAGCGTAGGCGATATGCTTGGCAACGGAGTTCTTTGCACGCTGGCGAATCTCGTTGATGATACCACGAGCCTCTTCCAGAGCACCTGTCTCAACGAGAGCCTCGGCACGCATAAGCATCACGTCGGTATAGCGAAGCACGTAGTCGTTCATTGCGAAGGCCTGCCATGGGTTGTCGAAGCTCTCACCCTTAGAGCGCTGCGGCACTTCCTTCAGCGATGCATAATAGCCGTAGGTGTTTGGTGTACGAGAATTATCCTTTGTCATGGTATATTCTGTCTCATACTTGTATGGGAATGTAGGCATACCGACAGTGTGGAAGAGACGTGGATCCCACTTCTGTGCGGTTGGCACACCGTTGATAGGATATGCAATCTCCTTATTGTAGTCGTCAAACATTGGCAGACCGTCCTTGGTCTTGAATGCATTCACGAGGTTCTGTGTAGGCTTATGGAAATCCCATCCGCACGACCACATCTGCCAGCAGCCGTTCAGCATGTTACTCCAGTTGGCACGGCCATAGAGTGTATTGTCATCCTTATAGTCTGAGTGCTGTACGGCGAAAATGCTCTCCTCGCTGTTTTTGAACTCAGGCAGGAAGATATCGCCGAAGTCGGCAAGATAGCCATATCTCGACTGCTGCACCTCGGCTGTGTATTTCAGCACCTCCTGCATATACTGGCTGTTGATGTGGCTTACACCGGTGTTAGCCTCGTATCCGTCGCCCCAGGCCATGGTGAGATAGCACTTTGCGAGGTAGGCAGCAGCAGCAATCTTGTTGGCACGTCCGCCCTGGCTCTGACTTACTGGTAGCACGTCGTATGCTTTCTTGAAATCGGCCACGATCTTCTGCATCAGCTCGTCGTGAGAGAACTCGTCGTTGCGTGTCTGCTCCTCGGAGTGTATCTTGTAAACCTCTTCATCGATCCAGGGCACCTGATTCCAGAGCTGTACAAGCTTGAAATAGAAGTGAGCTCGGAGGAATCGCACCTCGCCCTCGCGGATAACCTTTGTCTTCTCATCCATATTCGCATCCTCGGCGAGGGCCACCAGCGCACGGTTGCAACGGCTGACAGAGCAATAGAGGTGATACCACAGCTCGTCCATGTGATCAGGGGTAGAGGCTGTAAGAGTAGACCATACTTCAACTGGATGATAGTTGGTGTCAGTTGTTCCAGAACCGCCCTTCATTGCGTCGTCTGAAGACACGTCGCCGTATGGCCAGAGGTTAAACGGATAGGTATACCAGTCGTCTCCGAGCTTAGCGTATGCAGCTGTCACCATCTCCTCTGTCTGGCTCATTGCCAGTCCCTCACTGATGACACCCTTTGGAGTGACGTCGATGAAATCGTTGCAACTTGTCAGTGTCGCAGTTGCGAGGAGGGAGAATACTCCTGCTGCCAGATGCTTCCAATTGGTTTTATTTATCTTGGTAATCATAATTTCTAATTTCTAATTCCTTATTTCTAACTATTTAAAACGATGTCTGGATTCCGAATGAGAAGCTTGTGCTGTTAGGATACATCCAACGTGGGTTCTCAGGGTCAGAGCAGGTCAGGCTGCTGCTCTTCACGGTGAGCAGGTTGTGACCAGAGATATATACACGTGCGCTCGACATGTTAACCTTGCTGATTAGTTTCTTCGGCAGGTTATAACCGATCTGTACCTGGCGGAGCTTTGCATAAGAGCCGTTCTCTACGAAGTATGTAGAGGTACGGTTTTCATTACCTGTATTGTTTGTAGTCAGGGCAGGGATATCAGAACCAGTATTGGCTGTTGTCCATGCACCTAGCATACGATTACCCTTGTTCGATCCTGCATCGGTGATGCTATAGAAGTCAGTCTGGAACTTCTGGTCGTTGTAGACATCCTGTCCGGCAACGCCCTGCCAGAACATATTAAAGTCGAAATCCTTGTAGCTCAGATCTACATTCAGACCCCAAGAGAAGTTGGGCACCGGGCTGAAAATCCAAGTCTGATCCTGCTCGTTGATGATACCGTTACCGTCGAGGTCGGCATATTTCAATCCGCCAACGCGGGCATTCTCCTGACCACTGGCCAGAACCTCTTCACGGCTCTGGAACAGACCGTCAACCACATAGCCAACGATTGAACCGTAAGGACGACCAGACTCTACGAGATTCTCCTTAGCAGTGTGGACGTAAGAACCGGTAGTGGTCTCAGGCAGATAAGTCACCTTGGAGCGATAGAAGTCGAGATTTCCGTTAATATTGTAAGACAGGCCGTATTCTGTAGTATGGCGATATCCAAGCGAGAACTCCATACCCCAGTTCTGGAGGCTTGGACCGTTGAGCCAGCTTGCTCCGCCCTCACCCATCGAGCCGAGATATGCAGGATTGATAAGCATGTCCTTCACCTTTTTAATATATGTATCGAATGTACCGTAAATTGAGCTGCCGAGGAATCGGAAGTCAAGACCGACATTCCACTGCTCTGTGGTCTCCCACTTCAAGTCGTTGTTCTGAGCCTGTGTAGCACGGAAGCCAGAAGGGAAGATACCGCTGCCCATCAGATTCAGGTCGTAGGCTGTCGACTCGTTGCGGGCGCCACCGTAGGTAGCGGCATATAGTCCGTAGCGGGCATAGTTAGAGATAGCCTGGTTACCGGTCTGTCCCCAAGAAGCACGGATCTTCAGGTCGTCAATCCAGCTCTGTCCGAGGTGCTGTGAGATACGATAACCGAGAGTGGCTGCAGGGAATGTACCGTAGCGGTTGTTCTCACCGAAGCGGCTTGAACCGTCATGACGAATGGTGAACGAAGCGAGCAGCAGGTCCTTGAAATTATAGTCTACCTTTCCGAAGAATGATACCAGAGCGTAGCCCTCCTGGATACCACTTGCACGCTGTGTGCCAGTAGCTGCATCAGGATACATATAGTCGTAGTTCTCGAGGGCGAACATCTGCGCGTATGCGTTCGACCTGTCTTCTACGTCTCTGTGGAGCTCGATACCGCCCAGCACGATGAATGAGTTGTCCATACCTACGTTGAAGCTGTAGTTGGCAGTGTTCGACCAAGTCCACTTCACCGAAGTCTTTGCGCCCATGTTTGCCGATGGGGTAGAGTTGTTCACCACGTCAGAATGCCAAGTATAAGTGACGCTGTGGATATTCTCCGACCAGAGGTCGAGACCGAAATTCGAACGGAGCAGCAGGCCCTTGATTGGCTCGATGTTAACGAAAGCGTTTCCGAATATACGCCACATCTTCAGACGGTTGTCGCGGTTGTGATACAGCTCGCGCAGAGGATTCTGGCGGTCGCTCATACCACCTACAGGACCGGAGAATGTTGTGCCGTCCTCTTCGTATACTGGCAGTGTCGGAGCCATCTTGAGCGCGTTCTCCAGAGGCTGGCAGTCTACCTGATTAGAATATGAGATAGTAGCGTTCTCACCAATGGTAATCAGCTTGTTCACCTTGAAGCTGGTGTTGATACGGCCTGAGAAGCTCTCGAAGTCGGTATATTTCAGGATACCGGCATTCTTCTTATAGCCAAAAGAGAAGAGTGCCGATGACTTCTCGGTAGCATTAGAGATTGAGAGGTCGTAGTTCTGTGAGAAGCCTGTGCGTGAGATCTCCTTCAGCCAGTCGGTATCGCTGAAGCGCATGGTCCTGTTCTGATTGACATAGCCATCGTAACGGCCATTTACGGTGAAGTTCTCCATCTGGCCAGTAGCAGGATTATATGCGCTTATCGGAGTACCGGCAGTAGCATGCAGCGTCAGACCGTAGTTGTTGGCATACTGTTCTGGATCCAGACCGTCGTTCATGGCAGCCTGAGCCATCGATGTGGCATACTCTGCAGTATTAGCCAGCTTCATCATGGTCTGCTTGTTATAGAACTGAGCAGTCAGGTTGGCAGAGAAGTCAACCTTCACCTTGTCGCCCTTCTTACCGCTGCGGGTAGTGATGATGATCACACCGTTGGCAGCACGGCTACCGTAGATAGATGCCGATGCAGCATCCTTCAGCACCTGCATCGACTCGATATCGTTCATGTTCAGTGTGTTCAGGTTAGTAGTTGTAGGCACACCGTCGATAACGAAGAGCGGATCCTGTGAAGAGTTAAACGAGCCGATACCACGGATGCGGACTGTACCGGCACCTACTGGCGAGCCGTTGCTGGTGATGGTCATACCAGGCACCTTACCCTGCAGTGCTCGCATCGGGTCGGTGTCGGAAGAGGTCTTCAGCTCCTTGGTCTCCACAACGGATACCGAACCCGTGAGGTCGGCCTTACGCTGGGTCTGGTAACCGGTCACCACAACCTCTGCCAGCTCCTTGGCATTGTCCTGCATCGTTACCTGCATTCCCTGCTTGGCTGGCAGTTCTACAGTCTTGAATCCGATGTAGGAGAAAACGAGCGTTGTACCCTCGTTCACCTTAATCTTGAAGTTACCGTCGAAATCAGTAATCGTACCGTTCGAGGTTCCTTTCTCCATTACCGTGGCACCGATAACCGTCTCACCAGTAGGATCGACCACCGTACCACTAATCTCCACTTGCGCGTACATAATAGTACATGTCAGCAGAGCCAACAAACTCAGAAAAAGTTTCTTTAGTTGTTCCATTGTTGATCTTTTAAATTGATTAGTACTCGTGTTAATTAAAACTGCCGCAAAAGTACTAACGTTTAAGGTTTGCCGCTATAAAAAAACGTTCAAACCACAATCAAAAATGTTACATGAAACAATTCTGTGATAGTTTTTATAATATTTATTATCTCAGCGAAAAGCCTTGTTTACAGGCTATTCGCGCTGTTCCATCGGCAATTTGCCATATTGCTTCTTGAAACAATTGGCAAAGTAGCTCGCAGAATTGAATCCTACCTCGTAAGCAATTTCCGCCACCGTTTTTGTAGTGGTATTCAGGAGGATTTTGCCCTTCTGCAGTCGCATCTGGCGCAAGAGTTCCACGGGCGAGAGACCGGTGAGTGTCTTCACCTTTCGATAGAGCTGCACTCGGCTAATGCCGAGCTGGTCGCCCAGTTCGTCCATCTTAAGGTTAGGATTAGACATATTGTTGTTGACGGCTTCCTTGAGCTGGTCGATGAAGAGTTTGTCCTGCGTAGTGAGCTTGACGTCAGCAGGTGTATTTTCCTTCTTGTTCGAGTCGAAGAGATTGCGGAGCTGGCGGCGCGTAGCCAGGAGGTTGAATATGCGGCTCACGAGGAGTTCGGCGCTGAAAGGCTTCGTAAGGTAGGCATCGGCACCGCTCTCGTAGCCCTCCATCTGCTGATGCTCCTCGCTGCGGGCAGTGAGCAAGATGACGGGTATGTGGCTGGTGATAAAGTCCTCCTTGAGATGCTTGCAGAGCTGTAGACCGTCCATCACAGGCATCATCACGTCGCTGACGATGAGGTCGGGCACGCTCTCACGTGCGAGTCTGAGTCCGCTCTGCCCGTCGCTGGCCTCGAGCACGTAGAATCTGTCGGCGAGCAGGGTGCGCAGATAGCGCCGCATGTCTTCATTGTCTTCCACAATCATGATGTTGGGCAGCTCGTCGCTGTCTTCCTGGTTAAGCATTTCGAGATGTCCCTCCTGCACGATGTCCTTTGGAGCTGCTTGGGTGAAGGCAGCGATGGCGGCGTTGGCATCGCTGACGGTGTTCTGCACCTCTCGGCGGAAATTGAGCACGTTCGACACGAGCGACTCTAGCTGCGCTACGTTACGCCCTACGATTTCCAGCAGTCCGCGGTCGTCGCCCTTGAGTGTGTTGCGCTCGAGCAGCTGCTTCACGGGGCCGGCGATGAGTGTTAACGGGGTCTTCAGCTGATGGCTGGCATTGGTGTAGAAGTGCGTCTGCTCCTCGTTGAGGACCTTCTGCTGGCGATGGGCCCTTCGTGTCTGACGGACGGCGAGCCAGGTGAGTACGACTGCTATGGCGAGCAGGGCGATGGCGAAGACGCTGACCCAGATGATTCTCGACTGGAGCTGGTAGAGACCGAGATAGTTTTCGAGTTTGTCTTGTATCACCAATAGGTCTTCGTTCTGCTTCTTGAGCTCGTTGGCATAACGGGAGATCATGTCCACGTTGTCTGGAGTTATCAGCAGGCTGTTGAGATAGTTCACGCGCTCGAAGGGCCGGGCGTTGAGGATATCGAGTGCCAGACGCACTATCTCTTCGCCGTGGGTTGGATAGACGCATGTGCCTGCCAGCAAGCCGTTGCGCACCATCTCTATGCCCTCGTCGGACCCGGGGAGACCATCTACTCCTATAACCTTCACCTCATTTTCCATCTTGGCCTCTGCCACGGCCCTGTGAGCGCCCCGGGCCATGAAGTCGCTGTGGCAGAACACCACGTCGGGTCGTCGGCCCTCCTTCAATTCCTTCAGCAGTGTGTCGTAGGTATGGTTGTCATCCCAGTCGCCGATAATGCAGCGATAGTTCACGTCGGGATGCTGTTTCATCACTTGCTCGAATCCCTTATGGCGGTCGCGTGCGGGGGATGTGTTCAGTAGCGCCGTTATCTCGAGCACGGAGCAACTTTCCTTCTGCGATGCCAGCTGGAGGGCATATGAGGCTGCGAGGGAGCCCACGGCGACATTGTTGCCGCCTATGAAGGCCGTGTAGTCATCGCTGTCGGCCATGCGGTCGAAGAGCACCACTGGTATGCCTCGCTCCTTGGCTCTATGGAGAGCCGGAGCCACCTCATCGTACTCGTTAGGGGCCACCACGAGCAGGTCTACGTCGCCCCGCTGCGTCAGGCTGTCTATCTGCCTCACCTGCACGGCACTCTGGTCATAGCAGTTGATGATTTCCACCTGCACGTCCTGGTCGAAGAGGTGCTGGGCAGCGAGGAGCTCGTTGTTGAGCTTGTAGCGCCAGTTGCCGACGGAGCACTGGGATACGCATATCTTATATATTGGCTCTTCCTGCGAACAGGCAGAAAGGATTGCGAGCATGAGCAATAAAGTTGTAATCTTTTTCATCATCGCCATTTGGAATAATTAATATTTCTGCGTGCAAAGATACAACTTTTCCGCGAAAATAGCAGGTGGGGGGAAATATTTTTTTATGGATTTTAGGGACAGCACAATAGGGTCGGTTCTTTCTGTGTCACAAAAGAGGGAGGCTGTGCCATAATTGAATGACGCAGCCTCCCTCTTTGTATTCCCTTAATTACTGCTGGCTTACCTTCACGTCAGAGACAGTGATGGAGCCGCCGTAGCTATTGATACTCCAGCAATTCTTCTGGATGCCATAGATGCGCTGGGTGTAGGCGCAGACATCGTTGATGTACATCGTGAGCACGGAGTTGTCGGTATAGATGTCGATGTGGTATACATTGTCTGACGGACGCTCAAACCAGTATCCATCGATGCCCTCCACGAATCCCTTACCATTAGTGCCTTCCTGCTCGAAGTTCACTTTGCGGTGGTTCTCGTCCTCAGGATTCACCACCATGGTGTAATATCTGTCAGAGTCGGAGCCGCGCACCATCGAGATGCCGAACTTGTCCCAGTTGTTTGAGGTCTTCACGGTGAATGTGATGTGGTTTGCAGTGCCGAGGCGGTTGTAGAGCACGTATGCCCCGTCGCCGCTGAGCGTGCCGCCGCTGTAGCCCTGCTGAGCCATGACTGCGGGCTCCACGGTCTTGCCGTATTTCGCAGCCATTGCAGGCACGGCGCCAAGGGTCAGCGTGCCGTCGGAGTGCTGGATGATCTTGTGGCACACCAGCGCACCGCTCCAGTTTGGCTCATTGCCGTCGCCGGCACCCACGTTGAGGTTTTTCTCATGGATGTCATAACCTGAGCGGAACGGGCACCAGCCCCAGATATATCGGTTAGTTCCGTCGGAGGCTGTCTTGCCGGCATAGAAGGCACGGCTGTCGAGCACGCCCTCATGACCATCGGCAGGCCACTTCGGACCATCGTTCAGACAGCTCTTCAGCTCGTCGTAGGTCCTGGCCATCATATACTTCACCTTGCGGCTCCACGATGTGCGGAAACTCTCGCTGTAAACCAGATACCAGTAGTCGCCCATCTTGAAGACGTCGGGGCACTCGAGCATGCGGTCCCATATCATGCGGATGCGGCCCACGTGCTCCCACGTCTTGAGGTCGGCCGACTTGAACTCGGCAAAAACGGGGTCGCCGCCGTTCACCGGGTAGGTGGATATCACCATGTGGTAGAGATTGTCGTCGGCCACGAATATCTGCGGGTCGCGGAAGTCATTGCCGGAGTAGCCGAAGTCGGGGCCGCACAGAGTCCACAGCTCATCCTTCTTCCAGGTCTTGAAGTCGGACGATGTGGCACGCATCACTACCTCACGGTTCTTACAGTTACCGTTGTGACCAGTGTAATAGATGTAGTAGGTACCGTCTTTCTCGTAGGCACAGCCCGTACCGAGCGCAGCATCCTGCTGATAGTCGTTGGCACCGAAGGGCAGCAGCTCGCCGAGCGACTCGTAGCTGGCACCGTCCTTGGTCGATACCGCCCAGATGGGATGGAAGCGGAAGGTCATATTGTTGGTGAACTCCTGCAGGTAGAGCACCTTGAAGTCACCGGCCTTCTGATCGTAGAACGGCATGGGGTCGCCCACGCGCCCTACTGCAGGGGTATAGTAGGTCTGCAGTCCCTGCGCGTCGGTAGAGGCAAAGAATGTGGTGGTGCCGTTCCAGTCCTTTGAGGGGTCACCGCTGAAATCGTCATCACTGCACGCCATCAGCATAGTAGCCATCATTATCAATGCACAATTCATAATGCGCAACGCACATTTCCCATTCTTGCGTCCCTTTGGTAGCAAGCGGCAAGCCGATTGCCACATTTTTAATATATTTGTCTTCATATAGCTTACTGATTTTATTTTGTTAGATAATCGAATGCGTTGAGCAGTATCTGCCCCATATTGTCGTGATAGAATGAAGTGTAAGGTGTAGGAGAGTTCCAGTCGAAGAGTCCCGATCCGAGGCAGATGATTCCTCCCTTGCCGAACTCGCCGCTTGCGCCCTTCAGCTCCCATGACGATACGCTGTTGTCACCGCCAAGCGCGCGACCACCCGTCATGTTCTCGAAGGCATCCTTACCGCCGCTGTATGTATCCCAGAAGCCGTACTGCGATGTGGTGTTGCAGATGGTATAGTCCTTGTCAAGCGTGTATACCGCATTCTCGGCAGCACCGGGATAGGTCTTCAGGTTCTTCCACAGCGGGTGGGTGATGTCGTAGGCATAGAAGTGCCATGGGTCGTCGCCCATCAGGTCGGAGCCTTCGCCTCCGCCGCCGCCCCATACATTGTTGGGATAGGCATTCTCAGGCATGGCACCCAGTGCGATGGCATAGTTCACTGCCGAGCGCCCGAGCACAAAGCCTACGCCGCGCTGCCAGAGCTCCTTCATCTTCGGGAGGGCGGTCATTGCTCCTGCCTCAGCACCGGTAAAGCCGTTGTAGTTGCCGTAGGATGAGCAATGGCGATGGAAGAACACGAGCTTGCACTCGTCGAGCGAGATATTGCCGCTGGCCACGTCGCTCCATGAAGCATAGGCAGCGCTGGCGATATTACCGGTGAGCCACTTGGCAGCGGCCTTCTCCTCATCGTTGAGCAGCTCGATGTTCTCAGCCTCACCCACGAAGATGGCTACTGGGTTGGCTATCATATTTACATACACTGTATATACCGTAGTGGCGGTATTGTCATTGAGCGTTATCTGGAACGGCTCTGTGAAATTGGCTTTCGTGCCGCTGGCAGGACTGCAGGTAGCATCCTCGCTGCACTCCACCTCGAAGGTGGCATTGCTCAGGTCGATGCCGCTGTTGGCCATCACGCTCACGGTGATCGTCTTGTCCTGCTGGTTGATGGCTCCCTTCACGCCTTCGAGGAGGAAGAGCGACATCAGGGCCTCGTCGTTTCTAACGCTTACCTGATAGTCCATCACCAGGTCGCCGTTGGAGATGTGCAGCGTGCGGTCGCCGTCGAAATTGATGCGGTCGCCCACCTTCATGTTTGTCTCAGCACCGGCCGACACCTCGAGACTGGTGATCTCCATGCTGCCCTTCTGACTGAAGTCTACTGGCACCTTCACCTTTACCTGGCGCTTCTCGGTGCTGATGATTCCTTCGTACTGCCCGTTGAGCACGAACTTCTCAACGAGGCACGAGCCGCTCACGTCGATACTGCCAGTATTGTCGTCGCTGCAGGCAGTAAGCGCAAGTAGCAATGCACAATTCACAATGCACAATGCACAGGTCTTTATGCCTAATGCACATTTCTCATTCTTGCGTCCCTTTGGTAGCAAGCGGCAAGCCGATTGCCACATTTCAAATATCTTAGTAATCATAATTTCTAATTCCTAATTTCTAATTCCTAATTATCTTTTACCATTGTCCGCAGTTCTGCGTGTAGTGTCCGTTAGAAGCGGCCATCTGCTCGTAAGGCACAGGCAGATACTCGTTCTTGTCGGCAGTAAACTGCGATCCGCTCAGGAAGCTCATCTTCCCGCTCTCAGAAGTATAGTACCTGTTGAGCACCGTAGCGGCATCGCCCCAGCGCACGAGGTCGAAGAAGCGCTCGCACTCCATTGCCAGTTCCAGGCGACGCTCCATCTTCACGATCTTCATCGCCTCATCCTTGGTGTAACTACCGCTGTACTTGCCCACAGCATAGTGTACGCCGTACTTGTTGGGATAGTTAGACACGACGCTGTTGACAGCCATTCCGGCAGCACGCTCGCGCACCTGGTTCACCAGTGCGATGGCCTCGGCAGTCTGCCCCAGCTGAGCCAGAGCCTCGGCACGCATCAGCAGCACGTCGGCATAGCGGAATACCACGCGGTTCATTGAGCTTGCCCACTGCGAGTCGCACAGATAGAGGTAGCTGTCGGTAAGTGCAGGGTCTACATTCTGCTTCAGCGACACGAAGTATCCGAATGCACCGCCCGAGCGGCTCCAGGCATTGCTCTCACTGATCATGAAACTTGGGTTGAACATATATGGAGTGCCTGGCACGCCTACGGTTACGAACAGTCGGGGATCGACTGTCTGACTGCTGCCTACGGTATATTCGGCATCGGCAAACGTGTCGAGCAGAGGCAGACCGTTGCTGTTGGTGCGATAGGCGCTCACCAGATTATGTGACGGTTTGTAGAAATCGCAGCCTGAGTCGTGAACCTTAGGGATACAAGGCACTATCAGACGGTTGGAGAAGTTCAGGTTGCCGTACACCGTTCCGTCGTTTCTTGAGTACTGGATGGCCCAGAGACTCTCCTTGCCGTTCTCATACTGCTCCTCAGGACGGAAGTTGTTGTGCAGGTCGCTCTCAAGGCCATAGCCATTATAGAGCGAAGCATTAGTATATTCCACAACCTTCTGCAGGTCTGCATCGTTGATACCTGTCACCTGATTGCTGTTGGCATCGTCCTGGCGATAAGCCTTGTAGAGATATACCTTGGCAAGGAAAGCAGCGCAGGCAGCCTTCGTGGGACGACCCTTGTCGGTCTGGGTTGCAGGCAGTACTGCGTATGCGTCCTCAAGGTCGTTGATGATCTGCTGCCAGCCCTCATCGTTGGTATACTCGGTGTTAGAGAGGTTGTTGTAGTCTTCCTCTTCCATATTGGGCTTGTTCACAAACGGTATCTTCTTGAAGAGTCGCTTCAGCTGGAAGTGTCCGTAGGCCCGCAGGAACTTCATCTCTGCAGTACGCTGCTGTATGGTGGAGTTTTCCTGGTCGGCACTCGACAGGATATCTAGCGAGAGCGATACGCGCGACAGATAGTTGTACATCTTGGTCCAGATAGAACTGAACGGCCAGTCGGTGGTCATCACACCTGTACTCTTTTCCAGGCGGTGGAACGGCTCACCGTCGGAGAAGTCAGAACCGCCTACATAGGCATCGTCCGAACGGGTGTCGTAGTTCCAGAGTGAGAATGAGGCATTCATATCCTCGATGGATACAAGGCCTGCGTATGCAGAGATCAGCACATTGTCGATATATTCGGGTTTCTTCACCTCGTCCTGGGTCAGCGTGGCCTGAGGCACTTGTTCCTCCAGGAAGTCAGAGCATGAGGTGAGGAGGAAGGATATTACGAGGAAGGAGGAAGGAGTAAGGAGGAAGGAGAATACTCCTGCCGACAGATGCTTCTTCCAATTATTTATATTTATATTGGTAGTCATAATTCCTAATTTCTAATTTAAACAGTTAAAACGAGACATTGAGTCCAAATGTAAGGTTGAGAGGTATAGGATAGTTGAATCCCGGATTCTCAGGGTCGGCACCAGTAAACTTTCCGCTCTTGATGGTCAGCAGGTTCTGAGCCGATGCATAGAGGCGTATACGGTCCAGTCGCAGCTTGTCGGTCACCTTCTTTGGGATATTGTAGCCAAGCTGTATGGTGCGGAGCTTCACGTATGAGCCGTTCTCAATGAAGTACGACGATACACGGCCCTCATTGTTCGTGTCTGAAGTGGTGAGTGCGGGGATGTCACTACCGGGGTTGGCAGGACTCCAGGCATCGAGCACGCGCACACCTTTGTTCAGATAAGGCACATTGATGGCTGAGTTTGCCCAGAAGTCTGTCTGCGACTTGTAGCCTCGACAGTCAACATCTACTCCCTGCACGCCTTGCCAGAACATTGTCATGTCCCAGTCCTTGTACTGCAGGTAGATGTTCATACCCCATGTGAATGCAGGTGTCGGGTCGTATATCCAGTCCTGATCTGCCTCTGTTATGATACCGTCGCCGTTAAGGTCCTTATATCGGATGCGTCCGAGTCCGGCGCCCTCCTGAACGGCATGGTTGTCTATCTCCTCCTGGCTCTTGAAGATGCCGTCGTAGATGTAACCCACCTGCGAGAACATCGGGTGGCCCACTACGCTCATCACGCCGTTGCCGCCGTACTTACCATTGGCTGCCACTGTCTCCGGCAACTTGGTGATTTCGTTCACATACTTGCTGACGTTTCCTGTGATATCCCAAGAGAATCCGTTCTCCAGAGTGTGGCGATAGCCGATGCTCAGCTCCCAACCATTGTTCTTCACCTCACCGGCATTGATCCACTGTCCGGAGCCTTCACCCATCGCTGCGATACCTTCCATGAAGAGCAGGATGTCGGTGGTTTTCTTGTTGAACCAGTCAAAGCTACCGTAGATCTCATTTCCAAGAATGGCGAAGTCGAGACCGATGTTATGCTGTGTCGTGGTCTCCCACTTGATGTCGTCGTTACCGCGTTGGTTGCGCACGTAGCCGTTGTCGAGGTCGTAGCCTCCGTTCTTACCTGAGATATCGTATGATGAGCCGGCTTGTCCGCTGCCCCACAGTCCTGTCGACACTACCGACTTGTAGAGTGTGTAACGGGCTGTGTTTGAGATTTCCTGGTTACCGGTCTGTCCCCAGGAGTAGCGCAGCTTCAGGTTGTCGAGCCATCCCTTGGTGCCTTCCATGAACTTCTCCTGCGAGATACGCCATCCGGCACTTACTGATGGGAATGTACCATACTGGTTGTTGCTACCGAATCTGCTGGAACCGTCGCGACGTACTGTCACTGATGCCAGATACTTGTCGTCATAGGTATAGTTCAGCTTGCCGAAGAACGACACGAGGCTGAATCCCTCGCCGAAGCCCTCTGCCAACTGGCGTCCTGCACCTGCACTTGGCCACATGTAGTCTGTGTTCAGGATAGCCATCTCGTAGCGCTTGGCACTACTCATCTTATAGTCCATGCGGTTCACCTCGGTACCGATCATGGCATCACCGCGATGCTTGCCTATCTCGAGGTTGTAGGTGGCGATGGCGTTCCACATCCATCGCATGGTGTGCTCCTGCTTGCTCTCAACGGCAGAGTCGGTGCGCATCACCTTTCCGTTGGCGATGGGGTAAGTGAAGAAGCGCTGCTCCTTCTGGGTGTAGTCCATACCGAGCGTTGTGCGGAGCATGAAGTTCTTGAATGGCGTGACACTCAGATGAACGTCGCCGAACATACGCCACTGGGTGTATTCGTTATCCTTGGCATTGTCGATCATGCTCAGCGGGTTCTCTCGCTCTGAATAGGCTCCGAGAGCCTGTGCGTACTTGCCGTTCTCGGCATAGATGGGGAAGTTGGGGTTAAACTCGAGAGCATGCTCCAGCACTCCTCCGGGGGCGTCTACGCCCTTGGTGCGGTTGATGGTGAAGTTCTCGCCTATCACCACATCTCCGTCGAAGAGCTTATAGTCAGCATTGGCACGGCCTGAGAGGCGGTTGAAGTAGCTGTCCTTGATAGTACCTTTATTGTCGTAGTATCCCAGCGAGAAGAATGAGTTTCCCTTCTCCGATCCGTTGCTCACCGATACATTATACTGCTGTACCACTCCAGTGCGTGTTATCTCGTCGAACCAGTCGGTATCTCCTGCCCTTACTGAAGCATTCTCATCGAGGAACATGTTCATCGTCATCTTGTTGAGCACGGGATTTCCGCTGGCATCATAGCTCCAGTCGTAGTTGTAGCCCAGGTTGTTGTTGCTGGGGTTTATGCCGTCGTTGACGCTTGCCTGCCAGAAGGCGCGTCCCCACTGGCTTGCGTTCATGGTCTCAATCTTGTTGGTATAGAATGATGTAGCTACCGAACCGTCGAAGTTCACCTTTATCTTACCGTCCTTGCCCTTCTTGGTAGTGATGATAATCACACCGTTGGCAGCGCGGCTACCGTAGATAGATGCCGATGCAGCATCCTTCAGCACCTGTATGCTTTCAATATCGTTGCCGTTGAGTTCATGCATACCTGCCTTTGTGGGCACTCCGTCGATGATGTAGAGAGGGTCGTTATCGTTGAGTGTTCCTACGCCACGGATACGTACCGTTGCAGCACCCGATGGATTACCGTCGGCAGAGATGTTCATACCCGGCACGCGACCCTGCAGGGCCTTCATCGGGTTATTCTCGTTCTGCTTGGCAATCTCGTCGACGCTTACTGTCGAGATGGCACCTGTCAGGTCGGCCTTGCGCTGGGTGGTATAGCCAGTCACTACTACCTCCTGCAGCATCTCGGTGTCGTCGCTGAGCGTCACCTTCATGCCGTTCTGGGCAGGCAGCTCCACCGTCTTGAATCCGATGTAGGAGAAGACGAGCGTTGCGCCTTCCTTAACCTTGATTGTGAAGTTACCGTCGAAATCGGTCACCGTGCCGTTCGAGGTACCCTTCTCCATCACCGTGGCTCCGATGACAGTTTCACCCGTTGGGTCGGTCACCGTTCCACTAATCTCCACTTGCGCGTACATTACTGTACATGTAAGTAGAGTTAGCAAACTTAGAAAAAGTTTCTTTAGTTGTTCCATTGTTGAACTTTTAATTGATTAGTACTTTAGTGAATTAAAATCTGCCGCAAAAATACCATATTATCGCGTGCGAGGGTATCAAAAATCGTTCAGATGCTCGCAAAAATGTTACATGAAACAATCTTTGACTATTATGTCAAAATCGTCAACTCCCCTTTAAACAAAGGAAAATGCGGAGATTACTCCGCCCTGAGGTCTGTAGGATACTTGCCAAACTGCTTTTTGAAGCATGTAGAGAAGTATCCGGGTGTGCCGAATCCCACCTCGTAGGCTATTTCCGCTACATTCTTCGTGGTCGATGTCAGCAGGGCGTATGCTTTCTGCAGTCTCATCTGCCGTAGCAGCTCCACGGGCGTCTGTCCGGTGATGGCCTTCACCTTCCTGTATAGTTGCACGCGGCTCAGCCCCAGCTGCTCGCCCAGCTCGTCCATCTTCAGGTTGGGGTTCGACATGTTCTCGCGTATTGCCTCGTTCAGCTGTTCTGCAAAGAGCATGTCCTGCGAGCGTGGAGGAGGCAGCTCGTCTTCGGGCTTGACGAATATCTCGCGGAGCTTGCGATTGCTGGCGTCGGTATAGAAGAGCATCTGTTCCTCGTTGAGTGCCTGTCGCTGTCGGATGGCCTTGCGCGTCTGCAGCCATCCACGGCAGGCAATGATGACGGCAATGATGAGCACGATGATGGCCACCAGACTGCCGATGAGTATCTTGCGCTGCGTATCGTAATGCACGAGCGAGTTCTCCAGCTTGTCCTGAATGCTTATCAGCCCCTCGCTCTGTTCCATCAGCTCCCTGATGTTCAGGTCTACGATATTGGCATTCTCGGGCGTCACGAGCATGCCCTGAAGAATGTTTTCGCGCTCGTATGGCTTGCCGGTAAGTATGTCGAGTGCCAGCCGGATAATCTTATGTCCGTGGGTGGGATAGACATACGAGCCCTCCTGATGTCCGAACTGCACGTATTCGATGCCCTCGCCGGGCAGACCGTCGATACCGATAATCTTGATCCTGCCCTCGATGCCCAGCTCCACCACAGCCTTGTAGACGCCCGTTGCCATACCGTCATTATGGCAGAACACAATGTCCGGACATTTGCCCGACTTCACTTCCTCCTCTACGATGCTGCAAGCCTTATCAGAAGTCCAGTCAGCCTCCTTGCAGACATAGCTTACCTCGGGATGCTCCGCCATCACGCTGGCAAAGCCCACATGCCTCTCCTGTGCCGGCGACGAGCTCATACTCCCCGTGATCTCCATCACCCGCTTGGCACATTTCTCATTCCACATTCCACCTTCCACATTCCTCGAATTTCCTTCCTCCTTCCTCGAATCCCGCAAATCCAAGCTCAAGGCATATCTTCCCATCACTCGCCCCACTTCCTCATTACTACCGCCTATAAACGCCGTATAGTCATCGTTGGTGGCCTTTCGGTCGAAATATATCACGGGAATGCCTCGCTGCCTTACCTTTGCGATGGCGTCGGCTATCGGGGCAGCCTCGTTGGGCGCCACCACCAGCAGGTCGATGCCGCTGCTGGCCAGACTGTCTATCTGCCTTATCTGCAGCTCCGTATCGTCGTAGGCACAGGCGATGCTCACCTTCGCGCTCTCGTCGTACACGTGCTGGGCTGCCAGCATCTCCTTGTTCACCTTGTCGCGCCACTGGCCGGTGCCGCATTGCGACACACCTATCTTATATGTCTTCTCTGCCGAACAGGATGCCAGCAGAATGAGGGCGGCTAATAGAATCTTTATTTTCATTCGACTTATCTCCTTTTTACTATGACGTGTTTCTTGCCGGCGTTGGAGTAGAAGCTCTCAAGTAGATGCTTTGCCTGCTCGAAGGCCAGGTCCTGATACTCCTTGGCCACGCGCTTCCTGATTCTGTCGGTAAGGATGTTGATGGCCTGCTTGTCGCCTTCGTCGGTGGCATTGTTGTTCATCAGCAGCGAGAGGGTGCCCTCCTCCTCATATAATATGGAGAGGCTCTTTGCCACGGTGGTGACCTCGGGCACGCAGCGGGGGAGCGTGACGATGATGGAGGAGTCGGTCTCCTCGAGGCCCACCCTCTTCAGGTCGTACTTGAACTCGCAATGGGCTGGTATCTTGTAGACCACCGACCTGTTGTTCACCTTCACCGGGTATGCGTCCTCGATGTCTACGTCGAGCACCGACAGCTGGAGGATATCCTTGAAGTCGCCTATCTCCGTCTTTACCACCGTCGATGTAGGCTCACTCTTGGTGAAGAGCGGGAGCTTCAGGGATGAGAACCAGTTGTATATGGCGAAGGCTCCTATGCCCAGCAGGATGAGGAGTATGATGCGGAATGAGGAACGCGGTATGCGGGATGAGGAATGTGACATGATGATTTATTTGTGGAATGAGGAATGTTCATTATGCATTGTGCATTATTCAAATATAACTTTCGGGGTCAGCGCCCGGTTATACGAGAAGAGCCTTGGCAGGAGTATCTTTGCCGATGCCTTGCCCTTGTTCTTGAGGGTCTCAGTGAAGGTCTTCGACTTCATCAGCGAGTCTTGCAGGTGCTTCACCTCCTTGTTCTCGAAGTCGTGCTTCTCCTTCTGTGTGATCCAGTCGCGCCAGAAACCTCTCACCTTGTATATCATCACCAGCTCGTCGTAGTGATACTTCGGAGGGGCAATCTTTATCTGCGGACAGGTGATGGTAACATCGCCCGATTCCGGGTCTATGTCTACTCCGATGTCTTCCATCTCGATGTATGCTACAAACTCGCAACGCCCGCTACGGTAGATGCCCAGACGTGGACCGGTGAATCCCGAGTCGTCTACCATGAATGTGGTCTGTGCGCACACGGAGGCAAGCTCCACGCGGCCCGTCTTGGTGGGTGTCACCGTGGTGACTATCGGCTCCTCCTTCTCGCACGACCAGATAACGCATGCAAAGATTAGTAATATAAGCTTCTTCATCGTCGGTAATATTGAATTCTTTTGCAAAGATACTACTTTTTTGCGGAATAGGATGTTTTTTAAGGTTTTTTATCGAGGAAAGAGGAAAGAGGAATGGGATATGGGGGATGAGATATGTTACGATCATGGGTCTTTGATCTTTTCTGAAAACAATCAGAATCTGTCCCCGTGATCTTAATGAAGAGACCGGCAATCAGATTGGGCCTCACAAAGTGTCAGACACCTTGTGAGCGAAAAGATTTATGTTACAGACGACGGTTCTTTTTGTTACATTCCTCCTTCCCCGACGGCATTACGGCTCGTCCTCAACGGCATTACGGCTCGTCCTCAACGAGATTACGGCTCGTCGGGCTCGGCATTACGGCTCGTCGGTTAAAAGGGTGTGTCCTGTTCCGCTCTTGGTACGGATGGCCAGAGCGGGCTTTAGGAGGGCATATGAAAAGAATAAGAACGGGTCTCCGTCATGCTATTCCTCACTATGATCTCCATCGAAGTCGAAGTGACATCGTGCCTCTTACCTTGTTACACTAAGCAAAGTGAGTTTTTTGAGAAAGTCTGGTGAGTTTTTTATGTTGTTGTGTGGAGGGCTATGGTGCTAATAGTCAGGATGTTAGCTTTGTGTATGTTGGTTTTTTACTTTTTTACTCCCTAAAAAGAAATAAAAGAATAGTAGAATATAATAGTTTCCGGCAAAAAAGTTCAAAAAACTCACGGTGCACTTGTAATTAGCCGTCTGACAGGCACAGGCAAAGTGTCAGAAACCTTGTGAGCTCGATGGTGCCACGATGAAGTTGTAGAATGGCGGGAAAACAAGCCGTCGGTCATAGATGCCGCATACATTGGGAGAAAAGCCCGATGCCAGGTTGAGCATGCTCAGTATCACCTTGTCGCGTCCCTCGGTAGTTGCCTGCTTTTGGGCGGCATCACGTATAATCGGAGGCAGGTCGGAGATATTGAGTCTGTCAGAAAAAGTCGGATTTGCAAGAGCAGATGCGTCAAGTACCTGATCAACATCTTGAGATGGATTTTTCGCCATTTCCGCCACTCCGCCACCGTTCTGCCCGACAGAACGGAATGGTTGGGCATTGGGGTCGTTAACACCATAATTACTATTATTATCAGTTGTTTGCGTGTGTTTTGATACCCAATCTTTGTTTGCGGCAGAAACGTTTGTAGAGCCTTGGCGGAATGGCGGAGTTGGCGGAAAATTGCGGCTGATGGCACTCAGTCTACACCGGCCTGCTGTGCCATTTTGCAAAAAGTTGCGATGGTGATGCGTCCGTTGCGCTTAATCGATCATGGGTCTTTGATCTTTTCTGAAAACAATCAGAGCTCTGAGGCACAATCAAGTATGAACTGATCCATTGCGGGGCTGATTCTTATGAAATAGTGTGAGCGTTCTTTATGTTTCAAGAGAGTGATATGCTGCGTATGTGCAATCTCTGTGAACTCCGTCACGTATGAATGTTGCCGCTTGTCGTTGTCGATAATGCCAACGGAGAACTGGTCTTTCAGATTCGATTCCATCATCTTCTTTGCCACGGCGTTGCAGCCTTTCTGGTGGTTCACTCCGTGAGAATCCAATAAGAACTCTGTAATGTTGGTATCAATATAGCACTCAGGAACAATATGATAGTCTTTCTTCTCCATACTTCATCCCAGTGTCTCGATGTTGAAGAATACATCCACGCCATAGTCATAGATGTCCTGAAAGTCTTGCTCCGTTGCGACCTTTACCATCATTAGCCCATCGGTTGCTCTCGTATAGAGGAGGGCCATATCGATGTCTGGCTTTTCCATAAAGGCATTCAATATATAAGGGCTATGGGTGGCTATGAAGAGATTGCTGGAGTGGTCGCCTTTCGTTTTGTTCAACAGCCATTCTACAAGGTTTGACTGTGTCGGAGGAAACAGATTTGCTTCTGGTTCTTCAAGGAAAATGTCGCAATGATGAGTATGCACATAGTTGGTATAGACATCCTTTTTGTCTTCCTCATCTAATTTAGCCAGAAGGATACTGTTCTCCTGAAGATTGGCAAAACTCTCAATCCTGTCATGCCTGATTTTTGTAATGTGGCTCAGATGTACGAACAGAGGAATTACTGACTGCAGGCCGCTTGACGTATTTGTAAAATCAAGCGTTACGTCGTCTGAAACTTTAACTCTGTCAGATTTCGTATTAGCATCATAATGATAGGAAACTCCGAGATTCAAGACCGTTATATCCTCTTGTGTAGCCTGTCGTGCCGTTTCCCAATCGGCCATAAAGTCGCGGATATTATCATCGGCAAACTTCACCTGGAACCAGTTAGGGATGGCTGCTACCAGATTGCGTTCGGCAGGGATATACGTCACTTTGGAACGACGGTAGTTCCAACGGCCTTCCTTCCACTCAAACTTAAATGTATTCGTGGCGTTGTCGTATGAGAAGGCCATGTAGTCAGACTCGTAGCTGATGAAAGTATCGGGTTTGATGTATCCTTTTAACTTATGGAAACGTTCCAACTCCTTTAGGAAGTTGCCGTCCTTGGCAAAAAAATCGGAGGTCTGTGTCAGTTCGATACGCTTCTCCACCCACGTGCAATAGCAGGCGGTCTTCAGCACACAACTTTTGCCTGAACTCTGAGAACCAATGATGACATTGATGTGCTTCAGTTCGACATCGGCCTCCTTTAATGGCCCCAGATTATGAATAACGAGATGTTTCATGTGCGCAAAGGTACTACTTTTTCTTCAATCTTGAATCGTTTCGGGCGTTAAAAGTACAAAAAGCGGGCGAAGATTTCCTGCTTGGTTACGAGCCCTGATTCAGATCCGACGGGCTGACTCCAAACTCATCCTTGAAGCATTTTGTGAAATAGCTCGGGGCTGTAAAGCCTACCTCATAGGCTACTTCAGATACCGTCTTGTCTGTCTTCAAGAGCAGCTGATACCCACGGTTAAGACGCGCGGAGCGAAGAAGTTCATTAGGCGAAGAGCCGGAGATGGCCTTGACCTTACGATAGAGCTGCACGCGACTGAGATTCATCTCCTCGGCAAGATCATCGACGGTAATATCACTGTTAGAAAGGTGAGCCTCGACAACATCCTTGAACCGCACGATAAACAGAGGCTCCTTCCTCATCTCAACATTTTCGTCAGCCACTGGCTGCTCTGGCGCCTCTTGCGAGCTTTCCGGTTCTGCGGGCTGCTGTGAAGACTCTGCTACGGCCTGGAGCTCCGGCACTTCTGATACATCCATATTCCAGAGGTTGTTGACCATACGCTCGCGCTGTACACTGATCTTGCTCCGATGGTAGAGATAGAAGAGCACCAGTACCAGCATCAGCAGGGCCAGCATCAGCAGAGCCAGCAGGGTGATGGTGCGCTGCATGGCGAGCTGCTGAAGATAGCTGTTTGCCCTCTGCTGAAGCTTGTCAAGGTTCTGAGCCTGACGCAGCACCTCGTCACTCTCGAGCAGCAGCACATTGGCATTATCGTGAGTGACAATGGCTGATGTCAGTTCTGTCTCACGCTGATATGTGCTGTCGTTGAGGATATCCAGAGCCAGTTTCAGCAGATAGTCTCCCCGGGTGGGATAAATATATGATGCCTCGAGCAGCGAGTCACGCACTTGCTGGATTCCTCCGTTCTCACCAGGCAGTCCGTCGATACCGCAGAACTTGGGAAGAGGATTCACCCCCCTCTCAATAAATGCTCTCCGGGCTCCAATGGCAGAGCGGTCGTTATGGGCAAAGACGAGATCAATATCATCAAGGCTGCCCTTGTAGTTCTTTACCTCCTTGTAGGCTGTCTCTTCGGTCCAGTCGCCCTGGAGGGTTATCGGCACCTCGATGAAACTGGAGTTTATGGCATCCATGAATCCTCTGTGACGATCGTCGGCAGGCGAAGAGCCCTTCAGCCCCAGCAGCTCCAAGACCTGCCCCTTGCCTCCGAGACTGACAACGATATATCCGCCCATCTGATGCCCCATCTCATAGTTGTCGGCACTCACAAAGGCAGTGTACTTCTGTGAATCGGTCCTACGCTCAAACACAATGACGGGGATGCCCTTATCATAGGCACGGTCGATGGCGGGAGTAACCGACGACAGCTGGTTGGGCGCCACTATAAGGAGGTCGATACCACTGGATACCAGACTGTCTATCTGTTGTATCTGGCGCTTAGAGTCATCGAGGGCAGCCGTGAAGCGCAGTTCCACGCCATCGTGGAAGTTTGCTTCCATCTTCATCTCTGAGTTCTGCCAGTTTCTCCAGATATCCTCAGAACATTGTGACACGCCGATGACATATCTGGGGGCCTTCTCTGAGCAAGCTGTCAGGATCAAGCATAGCCCAAAGAACAATATGCTGCATAACTTTTCACACTTCATAGTTAGAATTGTTTAGTATCGGCTACAAAGGTACAAACTTTTTCACAAAAAACATTGCTTTTATCCAAAAAAAATAGACCTAAGCCGATTTTGACTTAGGTCTACACCTTATTATTATATATAATAGCTTAGTCGCAGATCAGATTCTCACCTGTCATATCCGACGGCTGCTCCAGTCCCATGATGTGAAGGATAGAGGGAGCGACATCGGCGAGGCGTCCGTCCTTTACGGTAGCCGAGTTGTTGTTGGTCACATAGATGAAAGGAACGGGGTTGAGCGAGTGGGCCGTGTTTGGCGAGCCGTCAGGATTGATGGCATTGTCGGCGTTTCCGTGGTCGGCGATAATGATTGCCTCATAATCGTTGGCCTTGGCTGCCTCGATAACCTCACGCACGCAGTTGTCAACAGCCCATACAGCCTTTGCGATAGCGTTGTACACACCGGTATGTCCCACCATGTCGCCATTGGCAAAGTTCACTACGATGAAGTCATACTCCTGGGTGTTGATAGCACCTACGAGCTTATCCTTTACCTCGTATGCACTCATCTCCGGCTTAAGGTCGTAGGTAGCCACCTTAGGTGATGCCACGAGGATACGATCCTCACCCTCGTATGGAGCCTCACGGCCGCCATTGAAGAAGAATGTCACGTGGGCATACTTCTCTGTCTCGGCAGTATGAAGCTGCTTCAGGCCTTTCTTGCTCAGATACTCGCCAAGTGTATCCTCTACGTTCTCCTTCGGGAAGAGGATATGCACACCTGTGAACTTGGCGTCGTATGGAGTCATGCAGTAGTACTGCAGTCCGGGGATGGTCTTCATTCCCTGCTCAGGCATATCCTCCTGAGTGAGGGCAATAGTCATTTCCTTGGCACGGTCATTACGGAAGTTGATGAAGATTACCACATCACCCTCTTCGATGCAGCCATTGACGGAAGCATTGTGTATTGGCTTGATGAACTCGTCGGTGACGCCTTCATCGTATGACTCCTGCATGGCCTGAACCATGTCGGTAGCCTGCTTGCCCGTACCGTTGACTATCAGGTCGTAGCCCTCCTTCACACGCTCCCAGCGCTTGTCACGGTCCATTGCGTAGAAGCGGCCTACTATTGATGCGATGGCAGCATCATTGTCTGCGCATACCTTGCTGACCTGCTCGATGAATCCTTTACCAGAATGGGGGTCTGTATCACGGCCGTCCATATAGCAATGCACAAACACCTGATTCTTCAGTCCGTAAGCCTTGCCTATCTCAATGAGCTTGAAGAGGTGGTCGAGGCTTGAGTGCACGCCACCGTCGGAGGTCAGACCCATCAGATGCAGCTTCTTGCCATTCTCCTTGGCATAGGTATAGGCTGCCTTCACCTGGGGATTCTCCATGATAGAGCCATCCTTGCAGGCACGGTTGATCTTTACAAGGTCCTGATAGACGATGCGCCCGGCACCGATATTGAGGTGACCCACCTCAGAATTACCCATCTGTCCGTCGGGCAGACCGACATCTTCACCGCTGGCCTGGAGCTGAGAGTGCGCTGAAGTAGCTGTTAACAAATCAAGATAGGGTGTCGGAGTGTTGAATATCACGTCGCCCTTACCATGCTTACCGATTCCCCATCCGTCGAGAATCATCAATAATGCTTTCTTTGCCATAACTTTTCTATTATTTTGCCTTAATTCATTTTCAGGCTGCAAAGATACAAATTTTTTTTGTATCTTCGCACGCTGAGCACCATTATTTTAAAAAACATGGCTTTGCCGCTACTCTTCAAACTGGAGAGACAGCTGACCGTCGCCTAACAGATTATAGCTCTTGCGATGGTATGGAGTGATGCCAAACTGCTTGATAGCCTCGCGATGCTTCTTCGTAGGGTAGCCCTTGTTCGACCGCCAGTCGTACTGGGGGTATTCCTCGGCAAGCTCATTCATGTAGTCGTCACGGTAGGTCTTGGCAAGGATCGAGGCGGCAGCGATGGAGAGGTATTTGGCGTCGCCCTTGACTATCGTGGAATGTGGAAGGTGGATGGTCGAGGAAGGAGGAAGGTGGATGGTCGAGGAAGGAGGAAGGAGGAAGGAGAAAGGAGAAATGTCCGAGGATGGAGAATTGGGCTTTACGTTGCGGAGGGAGGGAGGAGTGTAGGGCTTGAAACGGTTGCCGTCGACGATGATAGCCTCAGGCTGCACCTTAAGTGCGTCAAGTGCACGATGCATAGCCAGTATTGAGGCGTTCAGAATGTTTATCTTGTCTATCTCTTCAGGAGTTACGATGCCTACAGCCCACGCTATGGCATCACGCTCGATAATCTCACGAAGTTCGTAACGACGCTTCTCCGATAATTGCTTTGAGTCGTTGAGAAGCTCGTTCTGATAGTCCTCTGGAAGGATTACTGCTGCAGCATAGACACTACCTGCCAAGCAACCACGACCAGCTTCATCACAGCCAGCCTCTATCTTACCCTTATAATAATGACTTGCAAGCATCAGCCTCTCAACTATGCATTAAAACATCTTCTCCACCCTTTTTATGCCTGCAACCAGAGTATCAATCTCTTCACAGGTATTATAAAGGGCAAAAGAGGCACGTACTGTTCCGGAAATGCCCAGGCGGTCCATCAACGGCTGCGCACAATGATGCCCAGTACGTACGGCGATGCCCAGCCTGTCGAGCAGGGTCCCCATATCGAGATGATGGATATCACCCACGTTGAAGCTTACCACCGCATCCTTCTGCGATGCATCCTTCGGCCCGTAGATCTTCATTCCGTCGATGGTCATCAGCTGCTCCATGCAGTAGCGTGTCAGCTGCTGCTCATGCTGCTGAATAGCATCGAAGCCCAAGCTCTCAATATAGTCGATAGCCCTGGCGAGCCCGTGGGTAGCTACATAGTCAGGGGTACCAGCCTCAAACTTAAACGGCAACCGCTCAAACGTGGTTTTCTCCCAGGTTACCTTGTCTATCATCTCGCCGCCACCCTGATATGGAGGCAGCTTCTCAAGCCATTCCTCCTTGCCATAGAGCACACCGATGCCCGTAGGTCCGTACATCTTATGCCCGCTGAAGGCAAAGAAGTCGCAGTCCAGCGCCTGCACATCGACCTTGAAGTGTGGTGCACTCTGCGCACCGTCCACCAATACCGGTATGCCGTGGCCGTGAGCCGTCCTGACGATTTCCTCCACGGGGTTCACAGTGCCGAGCACATTGCTCACATGAGCCACGCTGACGATCTTGGTCCTCTCAGTGATCATCTCTTCCAGCAGGTCGAGACGCAGCATACCGTCGTCATCGATAGGCACATGCCTCACCCTGATGCCGCGTTTCATAGCCTGAAGCTGCCAGCTCACGATGTTTGAGTGGTGCTCCATCTCGGTCACTATCACCTCGTCGCCGGGCTGCATCTGCGACTCGCAGAAAGAACTGGCCACGAGATTGATTGCCTCGGTGGTGCCTCGGGTAAACACTATCTCCTCCGTCTTACGGGCATTGATAAACTGCCGCACCTTTTCACGAGCCTCCTCGTGCAGGTCGGTAGCACGCTGGCTCAGATAGTGCACTCCACGATGGACATTGGCATTGGCGTTGAGGTATTCATCCCTCATCGCATCCAGCACGCACAGAGGTTTCTGTGTCGTTGCGGCATTGTCGAGATACGTCAGAGGTCTATTGTAGACCTCCCTCGACAGTATCGGGAAATCTTCCCTTATTTTAGTGATATCATACATCGTCTCTCGTAATTTGCTGCAAAATTACTACTTTTCCGTGACTTTAACGAACGATAGCCGAAAAAATTAGACGATTAGACACGATGTGCTGCTGTCTGGCAGTGCACGCACTCATTAATTGTGAGGAGCCGACCATCGCTGGCCGACTCCTCTGTCATAATCTAATTTATCATTTATAATTCATAATTCCTCAGAGGGTTAAGGGGTAATCTTGGTGGAGTACTTCAATGTTACCTTGCCTTCGGCATGGCTGTCAGCTATGGTAAGGTCGTCGACGGTGACATTTAACTTCTCATTAGCTTTGAGAGCGGCATAATTGATATTATCTACCAGAGACACATTCTTGCAATCAAAGGTAAAAGTACCACTGCCAATATAGGTGACATCATAGCCTCCGTTTTCAATATCCCGTGTAATCGTTACCTCACCATCAATCTTATGGGCTATTGTTCCATCGAGTAAGTTCGACAAAGCAGTTCCATCGAGTTCACTTTTTGGATCCCAGAATTCATTGAATTCTTTCACGTACTGTTCCTTACTCTTCTCTGCAAACAGGCAGGAGGTGTTTATCTTGAATTTAGCTTTAGCCTCATTGCCTTCAAACTTCGTGCTGATGTCATCGCCCAGCTTCACATTGCCGTTTTCATCAACAGTAATGAATTCATGGCGATGCAGGAACTTCTCGACTTCTACCTGGAAGTTTGCTTTCTTATTATAAGAATTGTCAAGCGGAACTGGCATCATAGATGGATTGTCAGCCCCATAAAGATACTTGGTAAGATTGCCATTATTATCATACGTATAGTCATAACCCGAATAGGTTACGGGTAATGTAACGACAGCTGGATCGTACTGCAGTTCCAGTCCCTCCAGTTTAGGATTCTCCACCTCGATACCGCCAGTAGAAAGGTCGATGTCAATAATCTGTTTGCCCTTCTTGTTTGCAATGGTGAAAGGATAGTCTGCCACTTCCTTGCCCTTGGGGTCAATCAGCGTCAGACGCGTGGGGATGTCGTTCACTATAAGGGCATATTCTGTGAAGTAGTTGATGCCTCCACGACCTCGTTTATTCAACGTTACTTGCCAGGCATCTTTGTCGGTCAAAGATGAGGGGATATAGCTGAAACGAACGGTCCATCCCTCATATTTTGATGTTTCTCCCTCTTTCCATGAGTTATCCCAGATGCGCAGTGCTATCTGTCTGTTTACCAGAGCTGCAACACTCTTGGCAGCATTTCTGTAGCGTTGTTCAGCCTCCACTTTCATGTGGTTCCTAATGGCTTGGAAGACACTGACCAGCACGCCGTGCATCAGTTCAGAGTAATACTCTTCACTGATTTGCTGGCGCAGAGACTCTGTTTCCCATTGCCAAGTGCTGATGCCCAAAGATTTCGCTCTATCTTCAGCTTCTGCAATGCAAAAGGCTCGTTCGTCGTCGTCTTCCCAGAATTTGTAGCAGTAATCGCGAACAGACTGTTCTATATAGGCGTTTAGTCTGTCAGCAGTCATACCTCCCTTTTCAAAGGCAGGATAGAAATAATTGTACCAATCTTTAGCGGTTCGGTAATAACCTTCTTTGCCGTAGTAGATACTGTAAGCCAGGCGGAAGAAGTCGAGCTTGCTTTGTGCTACTTTCTCACCAAACTTGTTGAGAGCAATGCCTATAGCAGCAACGCCAGCCATCGATACCGACATGATAGGGGTGCCTATAGCTGATGCCATCTGACCAGTGACATGGCTCAGAATGGTGTTTAGCGTACCGGCAGCGACACCGACATCGTCACCTTTGAGGTCGGCTCTCGCTACGTCGAGAATGTTCAATGCCGTTCCCAAGTATCCCATTGCCGTGACAGCATTGTCAATCTCCTCGGCAAATGGCTTGTAGCCCAAAACAGCCTCTAACGTTCCGTTGGCTGCATTATAGAGAACGTCTAAACCGGCGCTCTGCCACAGTGACATTTCGCCTTTGTACTGCCATTTCATTTCTACTTCAGGGTCGTCACTTGACATGATGTCAAGTAGTTTCTTGCAAGCCTCGTTCAAGATGTAAAGTTGCGGAACTTCCTCGAAAACGTTCAGCATGACACTTTTCGTATTGGCGTTGACAATCTCAAATATAGCATAGGCGGAAAGGTGATTGGTAGTGATAGTAATTTCACCAGTCTCCTTATTTCGTTCGAAGCAGACAGGCTCCCATTCACCTGTTTCCTCATTATAATATGCTGCACCTACTTTTTTTCCTGAATCATAGGTCGTAGGGATGGTGATGTCCACTGTTCCACTTAGCTTATGAGCGTCATTCGAAAGACTCAGATCTAAGACAAAGCCATTCACAACTCCTTCCATCACATGGGGTTTCAATACTGAGTTGCGAATACAGAGCTGCACGTCGCCATCAATCACCGTCGGGTCGAATCGCACTTTGCACTTCTGTGCCTCAACGGTGAGGTTATCCTCGTTAATATCGAAGATCTCCGCATTCTCATAGACGAAGCCCGGCATCCATGCGATGCTGTCGATGGCAGCTATAGAGGTTGTCAGGTCTTCCTTGCCATTACGCTTGATGATGACCTGTTTGCCGTCCTCGCTCACCTCCATGCTCTTGATCTCGTTCACGGGGATGTTTACACGCTGCTGCTTCTCCTCGTCAGCGCTGTTCACTACCATATAGTATTGTTTTCCCTGTGCCTCCATCGGGATGTAATCCAGCTCGTCGAATATACGGTTGAACCTGCGCCAGCCCGGGGCATTCTGATAGAGTTCGGCAGTGCCCATCGGTACATACAGGGTGGGATCGTTCTCAAATATCTTTTCGTTGAAAGCGGTGTCTGAGATTTCAGGTGGTACGACAGCCATACATGTCAGATAAGTGAGCGATGTGACATCTTTGTAGGCTCCTTCCATTTCTATAATGGTCTGGGGGATGATTACGCTGACATTGTTGCGAACGCTGCCAGGTTCCATTTTGACAAGCGTTTCTGGGAATGGAGTAAGACCATCACCCAAAGGACTTCTCAGAGGATTCGGAACTGTCATAATCAAAGTTGTTCCATTGCTATTGCATAGAGTTTCTTGAACATAGGGTGAACAAAGAAAATGTGGGTTGTCCTTCACAGTGAAGAATGATAACCTGGAAGCATCAAATGCATCGGGCGAGATATGCTTCAGTGTAGCAGGGACGATAAATTCGTTTTCAGGAAATGTTGTGGCAGCAAAAGCCCTTGAACCTATTTCCTCTAGCATAGCAAAGTTCGGAGCACTTTTGAAGGTGCAACCAGCAAAAGTTTCTTTACCCACTTTCGTAATATGACCTAACCATTCACCGCTATCAATATTACCCCAAGAATGGGAAAATGCCATGTCATCGGCTTCAAAAGCACTGCTTTTACAAATAACTTCCGACAATGGACAGAGATAGAATGCTTTTTTGCCAATACGCTTTACGGAAGCTCCGATGGTCAGTTTATTGACATTGGTAAGCTGGAATGCTTCATCACCAACCTCTTTCACTTTGTCGCTCAGTACGACCTCGTCGATAGTTGATTGGATAAAGCAGAAAGGCTCTATGATCTCTACATTGTCACCAATGGTTACTTTTGTAAAATGTCCTTTGTTATAGAATGCATCTTTACGGAGACGTGTCACCTTGTAGGAGTTACCTGCCCCGTCTGTCACAGTTGCCGGTATCACCACTTCTCCGTTCTCACGTCCCATTTCTCCGATAGTATATTCCAACACTTCGGCTGCCCCATTCTTCATAAGAGCGTATTTAATACCATCAACAACTTGGAACTCTGCATCGTAAGGGCGGACACCCGTAAAGATGATGGCGGCAAACTGGAAAAGCGGAATCAGTGCATTCTTGTAGAAACCATCGTAGTAACCACCCCAGCCATAGTTGAAGTGGAAATAATCGCGGTCGGTGTATCCATCGCATACCAGAGCATGTCCGTCTCCTCCTGACTCGGTATCAAGACTGGGAAAACCGCAATAAAGAACGGGACGCTTCTCGTTGAGCTCAGTCTTTAAGTCTTCTTGAAGCTCAGCAGCTGTAACACCATTCTTGATTTTGATACCTGGCTCATAACCGAAATTTTCAATAAGTGGCTCGCGTACGAAATGAGTGCGACTCCCATCTGGATGATACATTGTACCGAATGCTTTACCAATGTCTGCCATCAGGTGTGCCACAGCCTCAGCCTGCTCACCATTATAACCGGTATATTCTCCGAATCCGCCGTCTTTTACTATTGATTGACCGTAGTTGTCAAGCATATTGTCCCAATCGTATGTGCGTCCAGCAAAGTCCTCATAAACATATTCACCTTGACTGTCAACATCTACCTTTACCTTGCCATGCGTGACTTTGGGCCATTTCCAGTAGTTCATCACCTGTGCCAGTGCTGTAGGATAGCATCCCGAAGGGCATCCCTTGGGGCATAAGTCATTATACGGTCCATGTTGACTCCAAGTAGTGGTCAGCAAAGGACCTACGATGATGGTGCCAATATAGTCTGGGAATGCCGCGGATGCTATTCTATTTACTGCATAGGATGGATTTTCCCTCACTTTGTCTATCACATTTGCATAATTCTTCAGCAGATCCTTCAGCTGTGGCGGGCAGTTGTCGTACTCAAATGCTCCATGGTCGCAATAGCCCAGTATTTCATCGCTGGTGCCGCTCTCACCCGACACCACAACAAAACCCTGGCCGTTGCCGAAGTTGATGACATAGACATTGTCCTTGCCCGCTATCTTCGACTTCTCGCTATAGGCGAGCCGGGGGGTGGCGGAGGCTAATACTGCACGAGCCTTGGGACTCTTGGAGGCTTCGTGCTTGGCAAACTGGCGGGCGGTCTGGAGAGCCTGCTCCAGAGTGACGTCGTCAGCAAACATCGTGGAGGCTGACAGGAAGACGGCGAGGAGTAAGAATAGCTTTCTCATGATTTCGTAAACTTAAAGGTGAAATGGTTGGTCTTGACGATATAGTGTCCTTTACTCAGACTCTGCAGGGAGATAACGGCATTGCCGGCATCATCGATGCGGTAGTGCCCTTCAGTAGTGCCACGCATACTGTAGATGTAAACCAGTGAACCGGGATCGCCACCGGTGATATACAGCATGCCATCGGTGAAACGGAACTTGGCGTCGGGCTTCACCTGCTCAATAGCCGTTGCGTCTGACAGCGAAAAGTCGATCTTCTGCAACAAGTACAGCGGATACTGCACAGAGGTCTTGGTAGTGGTGATGACAAGCTGGTTGTCAGCATAAGTCACTACGGGTTTCTCGGAAAAAGCAAAGTTGGCTACTTTTCCGTCTCTCTGATGGATGGCTATTGCGTTCTGGGCACCAACGCTCAGACAGCATGCCAGTAGTAAAATAGTGAACAGCTTTCTCATTTTCTCTATATTTTATTGGTGATTCCTCTGCAAATATAGTGAAAATATCAATAGGAAGGCTCTAATTTTACGAAAATCGACTAACAATTTCGGAAATTGTTAGTCGATTTCTAAAATTGTTAGTAAATATTAACGGAAAACAGACATCCCTTGTCGAATTTTCAACCTGTTTGAGACAGGCTAACATCGAAATAATGAGAAATATGCAACATTGAGGATAGTCGGATGCAGAGGGTCAGACCCGCCGTGTGCGGGCTTTTGCGTGCGCTGTGACGAGCTACATGGGTCGAGCCCTTCGAGCTACGTGGGTCGCGGTGTCCGAGCTACGTGGGTCGTCGGTGTCGAGCTACGCACCTCGTCGGTGCAGATTGCCACCCTAGCGTTACCCTACCGTCTCCCTACCATCCCCCTACCGTCTCCCTACCGTCACCCTAGCGTTACCCTAGCGTCATCCTAGCGTCATCCTACCGTCTCCCTAGCGTCACCCTACCGTTTGTGTATATTTTGCCACTTATCGCGTCAGAGTCAGTTCAAATAGAGACCGACATGAGCTCGATATGAGACCAATATGACTTCGATTAGAGACCGACATGACACCGATATGAGACCAATATGACTTCGATATGAGACCGATATGACCTCATTCTAATTTTGCACGGGGGCAATCCAGTGATTCGAGTTACTTCATTACAGGCATGTCGGCCCCTTGCCACGCAACGAAGCCACCCTTCAGATTAACACACTTGTAACCGACATCAGCAAGTCTCCCTGCAGCATTGGCTGAACGGCGACCACTACGGCAATATACGGCAATGGTTTTGCCAGCAGGCAGTGTTGCCTTTGCCTTCTCAATGAAATCACTCTGCCCTTGGTCTATCAGGATAGCCCCCTGAATATGCCCTTCCGCAAATTCATCTGTCCTCCTGACGTCAAGCACCACCACATTGCTATCGGTAATCAGTTCCGCAAAACCTTGCACATCCGTATTCTCGTAATTCTGCTGGCCGCAAGCCGTTGCCAAGCCAAGTGTGGCCAACAAACAAGTAAATAACAACTTCATCTTGTCAATCATATATAAATTGTATTGTATGCATATCGTAATAAAGGCTCTCCAGTTACTGAAGTGTTTACTCTCCGATCAGCTCGAAATGCTGGAAGTCCTTGCACGACTTCCAGTCACCGCCCCACTCAAAGCCTGCCTCGGTGAAGAGCTTGAGGCAGAGGTCGTCGTGGTCTATCTTATAGGGGAACGACTTCGTGCGGTCACAGTATTCTGCAGCCGTGGCAGGCTGGATGAAGCGTGTGCCGTCGGCCCTGTCCTTGTAGTAGGGGTTGTAGAGCGTATTGATGTCCACAGCCAGCCCCCGGGCATGCTTGGAGAGCTTGGTGGAGCCGGCGATGGCGCGGAAGCAGAAGCACGATGAGTTGTTGTCACGCATCTGCGTCTCGTCATCAGCCCCATATACGTCGGGCAGCAGCATCCTCTGGATGGGGTACTTAGCATCGAAGAGCTGGCGCAGGATGCGGGCCACACGGTCGGCAATCTGTTTGTTGCAGATCATCTCGCCTACATGTATCTGATTGTCATAGTCCCAGTGCAGTGCGCGTATGTGCCGCAAGTCGTCCCGCCCGATGTATGGGTTCTCCTTATAAGTCTTTCCCTGCATCCTGGCCCATACACCATCGGGGATAGGTTCCGCAGCGAAGCACTTGTCAAGTCCTCCGTAGGCTGCCACGATTTTATCCGAGACTGTCTTGCCTGCCTGCCACTCCGTGAGCACCGTCAAGTCTGCTTTCGTGCCTGCTTTAGTGTCTGCATTCGTTGCATTGTCACTGATGCTGCACGCTGTCAGTTCAAGACCGCAAGTCAGGATGGCGGCCAGCATCCATAGTTTCTTCCTTTTCATTTCTGTATCCTATTTTGGGGTGCAAAATTACGAATTATTTTCCATAAACCGAAGCTTTTTCGCACATTCAGCAGCAATTGCATCAAATTTGCAAGGAATAATTGCAATTTTGCAGGCGAATTGCATCAGGTTTGCAAAAAAATTGTATCTTTGCAGACGAGTTGCAGGGAACAGCCCTCCTCGAGTCAAACAGAAACACTGACAACATAACAATAAATATAAAATGAAGTATTATCTATTATCATTGCTGATGACCTGTTCGCTGACAGCAACAGCTCAGGATAGTATAGACCCAAACGTACAGAGTAGCAAGAACAGTCAAGTAGGCTTGAATGGCCAAGTCGCGAATAAAGAAGACGAAGTCAACATCGGGCACGCTGAAAAGATGTTTGGTTTCTTGCTGGATAATAAGGCTGACAGTCTCTATGAGAACCTGTCTGCACAGGTGAAGCCTATGGTGCAAGAGCAACAGTTTGAGGGTATCCTTAAAAAAGTTGAGCCTCAGGTGGGCAAGTATCAGAAGCACGGTGAATGGGAAGTGCAGCAAGTGATGGGACAGAAATGCTACGTCTCGATGGTGCAGTTTGAGAAGACAGAATTAGGCGCCCTCGTCATCTTTGACGCAGCAGGCAAGATGCTTGGTATCCAGTTGGTACCTGCCGCTGCCGTAAAAAAAGAGTAGCCCCTGCTGATGAGGCGGCATTGGCAGGGGACATCTTCAATGAGATTGCCGATACGGTGGTGACGGGTGACATACACCTGCCCGCAACCATTATGATGCCAGCTGATGCCCGCGAAGTACCAATCGTAGTAATGGTGCATGGCTCCGGAGCACTTGACCGTGACGAGACCATCTATACCAACAAGCCGTTCCGCGACATTGCATCAGGGCTTGCACGTAAAGGCATAGCCACGCTGCGTTATGACAAACGTACTTATGTCTATCGTCAGCCCGTCGCCTCAATGGACGACGAGACTATCCTCGATGCACTCTCTGCCATCCGCCTTGCCCGCCGCCACAGCACTCGAGTCTACCTTCTCGGCCATAGCCTCGGGGCAATGCTCGCACCAGTCATTGCAGAGCGGTCGGAAGAGCCCTTGGCGGGCATCATCATGATGGCAGCGCCAGCCCGGGATATGGACATCGTGGTGCGCCAGCAGTTTGACTATCTTCTGCCTTCAGGTGCCAGTCCTGACTTCAAGGAACAGCAGATAGAGAACCTTCGCCAGCGGTCGCCACACTATCTTCAGCAGCAAGGGCAGACTGCAGCAGCCCGCCGCCTGACACTGCCGATGCTCATCTTACAAGGCGAGCGCGACTATCAGGTGACGATGGAGGACTACAGCCTCTGGCAGCAGGTGCTTAAGGGAAAGGCAAATGTAGTGTATCACAGTTATCCCCGGCTGAACCACCCGTTTATGGAGGGCGATGGTAAGTCTACGCCAATGGAGTACCAGATGGAGGGGCATGTGGCTACGTATGTGATAGATGACATCTCGTCATTTATCCGTCAGGCTGAAAGAGGAGACAGGTAATATCACATTCTGCGGCTTGCCCTCTATGAATGCACGGACGTTGGCAATAGCCGTCTGCAGAAGTCGGCTACGTGCCTCGTTGGTAGCCCATGCGATATGAGGTGTTATGAAGGCATTCGGCTGGTTCAGCAGCGGATTGTCTGCCTTGGGAGGCTCCTCCGTCATCACATCGGCACAATAGGCCGACAGCCGTTTCTTGTTCAGGGCTTCAGCCACGTCGGCATCGTTTACCAACGGGCCGCGACCTGTATTTATCAGTATGGCTGAAGGCTTCATAAGTGCGATGGTCTCAGCATTTATCATCTGGCGCGTATTATCTGTAAGCGGACAATGCAGCGAGATGACGTCAGAGGTTGACAGCAGCTCTGTGAGGTCTGCCTTCTGTATTCCAGGAGGGAGAGCCTCTGCCGATTTGCTTGTGAGCGCTTTTACTCTCATGCAGAATGCGATGGCGATCTGTGCCACACGGCTGCCGATGTTTCCAAGTCCTACGATGCCGAAGGTCTTGCCGGCAAGTTCCGTCTGCGGAGTGTCCCAATAGCAGAAGTCCGGATTATGGCTCCATCGCCCGCTACGGTTCTGGATAGCATAGTGCTCTGTGTGGTTAGTGACCGTCAGCAGGTGGGCGAACACCATCTGTGCGACGCTCTCCGTACTGTAGGCAGGCACGTTGGTTACGATGATGCCCCGCTCGTGAGCTGCCTCTATGTCGACGACATTATATCCCGTTGCCAGCACACCGATATATCTGAGTTTTGGCAGCTGCTCGATTTCCCGTCTGCCGATGATTACTTTGTTTGTCAGTACGATCTCGGCATCGGCAGCCCTCACCACCGTTTCCTCAGGCTTAGTGCGTTCATATACCGTCACCTCGCCCACTTCGTCCAGCTCCTTCCACGACATGTCGCCAGGATTGGCTGTATATCCGTCAAGTATTACTATCTTCATTCTGTACAGAGCGTTTATTTACATTTTCGCCAAGGCTTGATTTCTGCCACAAAGTTATACATAAATCCTTAAATAACAGATGAAAATCGGTGAAATTCTTGTTATTATCAGATAATTTGCTTACTTTTGCAGCCGAATTGACAATGTCAAGGAATTAAAACGTTAGCAAATGAGACGACTTTTTCTTTCAGGAATAGTAATGCTGCTGTCTCTGGGCATGCAGGCACAGACGAAGAATGATCATAACTTTGAGGTGGGCAAGCATCTCGACATATTTAATAATGTATATAAGAATCTGGAGCTGCTCTATGTGGATACTCTCTCACCCAAAGAGACTATCGGCACAGCCATCAATGCCATGCTGCGCAGCCTGGACCCGTATACGGAGTACTATTCGCAGGAAGAGGCCAAGGACCTGAAGATGATGCTTACAGGAAAATATGCCGGTATCGGGGCATTGATACGCAAGCACATGAAGCTGAACAGGATTGTCGTTGATGAGCCTTATGCCAACATGCCTGCTTCCGAGGCTGGCTTGAAGAAGGGTGATGTGATACTCAGCATAGACGACTCGCTGATGACCGACAAGGATGTGAGCTATGTGAGCAGCCATCTGCGTGGCGAGCCGGGCACGACATTCCTTCTCAGAGTGTTCAGGCCTTCACTGCAGAAAGAGTTGAAACTGAAGATTACGCGAAAGAATATCAAGCTGTCAGAGATGCCGTATTATGGTATCATTGACGGTAATATAGGATATATCAACTACAATTCGTTTACTCAGGAGAGTGGCAAGGAGGTGCGCCGTGCCTTTGTTGACCTGAAGAAGCAAGGTGCAACATCGCTCATCTTCGACCTCAGAGGCAATGGTGGAGGTTCAGAGGCTGAGGCAGTGAATATCGTGAACCTCTGGACACCTAAAGGGGTGACGGTAGTAGAGAACAGGGGAAAACTGAAGGAGGCATCGCGCTCGTATAAGACCACGCTCGAACCTGTGGATACCATCATGCCGATTGTAGTGCTGGTAAATGGCGAGACGGCCTCTGCAAGTGAAATCACCAGCGGGGCACTGCAGGATCTTGACAGGGCGGTGATACTGGGTACCCGGACCTTTGGAAAGGGACTTGTGCAAATACCTATTGACCTGCCATATAACACAAATCTGAAGGTCACTACGTCAAAGTATTATATCCCCAGCGGCAGATGCATACAGGCCATCAACTATAAGCACACTGGAGGCGGCTATCGTGAGCATATACCCGACTCGCTGACAAAGGTGTTCCACACAGCCGGAGGACGTGAGGTGCGCGATGGCGGAGGCATAAAGCCTGACATAGAGGTGAAGGCCGACACTATCCCTAATATCGCATTCTATCTCTCAGCTTCAGGGCAGGATTCTACCGAGGTGATGTTCGACTATGTGGTCGACTACATCGCCAAGCATCCTACCATCGCCAAACCGTCGGAGTTTCATCTTACCGATGCTGACTGGGAGGAGTTTAAGGCGCATGTGATAGAAAGCGGATTCACTTATGACCCTGTAAGCAAGAAGCAACTGGAGCAGCTGGTGAAGACTGCACGCTTTGAAGGGTATTATGATGATGCCAAGGAGACATTCGACAGCCTCGAGAAGAAGCTAAGCCATAATGTGAGTGTCGACCTTGAGAAGCATAGGGCTGTCTTGATGCAGATAATCGAGTCGGACATCATCGCAGCATATTACTATCAGGCAGGTGCCATCGAGGCAGGGCTGCAATATGACCGTCAGGTCAAAGAGGCCATGAAGCTTCTGAAGAATAAAGAAGAATACGAGAAGGTGCTCGCACCGGCAAAACCGAAAGAGACATCGCAGATCATCAGATTAGGCAAGAAAAAGGCAGAAAACATCACCTTCAAGGCAAAGAAAGTGGAAATCTTTAGCTCAATAGCATAAAAAAGTAGAAAAATATTTGGTGGAATGACGGAAAAGAAGTATCTTTGCAGCCGTTCAGTGGAATGAGAGACTCGAAAGAGCCTCTCATTTTCATTATAATTACTAATATAGATGATTAATAAAGAGACAGTAAAGGCATTGGTAGAGGAGTGGTTGCAGAAAGGCGACTATTTCCTTGTAGACATTATGTTTGGAACAGACGACCGCATCGTGATAGAGATAGATCATGCTGACGGTGTATGGATTGAGGACTGCGCAGAGCTGAGCCGCTTCCTTCAGGAGAAGCTTGGCGATGAGCTTGGTGACTATGAGCTCGAAGTGGGCTCGGCTGGCATCGGGCAGCCTTTCAAGGTTGAGCAGCAGTATATCAATCACATTGGCGACGAAGTGGAAGTGCTCTCTGCCGACGGCAAGAAGATGCATGGCGTGCTGAAGGAGGTCAATGGACGTCAGTTTGTGCTGACGGTGAAGGAGAAACAGACCGTAGAAGGCAAGAAGCGCCCCGTTTTGGTAGAGGTTGACAAGCCTTTCTCGATGGATGAGATAAAGTATGCCAAGTATGTGCTGGCTTTTAAATGACGAATAATAAGAAATAAAAAAATATAGTAATGGCAAGTAGTAAAGATGCGAAAGGCCCATCAATGATTGAGACCTTTCAGGAATTCAAGGAGACGAAGAACATTGACCGTACAACCTTGGTTAGCGTGCTGGAAGAGAGCTTCCGCAACGTTATCGCCAAGATATATGGTTCTGATGAGAACTTCGATGTGATTGTAAACCCTGACAAGGGTGACTTTGAGATTCACCGCAACCGTATCGTTGTAGCCGATGGCGAGGTGGAGGATGAGAACAAGGAGATAGCACTGAGTGAGGCTCAGCAGATAGAGCCTGACTACGAGGTGGGCGAAGAGGTGTCTGAGGAGGTGAACTTCCAGAAGTTCGGCCGTCGCGCCATCCTTAACCTTCGCCAGACACTGGCTTCCAAGATTCTTGAGCTGGAGCACGACTCTTTGTATCAGAAATACAAGGACCGCGTCGGCCATGTTGTCAGCGGTGAGGTATATCAGATATGGAAGCGCGAGGTACTGCTCATCGACGATGAAGGCAATGAGCTTCACCTGCCAAAGGGAGAGCAGATCCCTTCAGACAACTATCGCAAGGGTGAGACTGTACGTGCCATCGTCAAGGAAGTACAGAATGAGAACAACAATCCCCGCATCATCCTCTCACGTACCAGTCCGGTATTCCTGGAGCGCCTGCTTGAGGCAGAGGTACCTGAGATCAACGACGGCCTTATCACCATCAAGAAGGTTGCCCGTATGCCGGGAGACCGCGCGAAGGTAGCAGTAGAGAGCTACGATGAGCGTATCGACCCGGTAGGAGCCTGCGTAGGTGTGAAGGGTAGCCGTGTGCATGGCATCGTCCGTGAGCTCTGCAATGAGAACATCGATGTCATCAACTACTCAAGCAACATACAGCTCTTTATCACACGTGCCCTCAGCCCTGCCAAGATCAGCAGCATGACCGTAGACCAGGAGAACCGCAAGGCAGAGGTCTACCTCGAGCCTGAGGAGGTTTCACTTGCTATCGGACGTGGCGGTATGAACATCAAGCTGGCTTCGATGCTTACAGAATATACCATCGACGTATATCGTGTAGTCAATGAGGGTGAGGCTGATGAGGATATCTACCTGGATGAGTTTGCTGACGAGATAGATCAGTGGGTTATCGATGCTATTAAGGCCATCGGTCTCGATACTGCAAAGGCTGTGCTCAATGCTCCGAGGGAGATGCTTATTGAGAAGGCCGACCTCGAGGAGGAGACTGTGGATCATCTGATTGAGGTACTCCGTTCGGAGTTTGAGTAAGAGGATAAAGAAGTAATAAGAAGAAGAGAAGAAGAATGGGTGTCAGATTAAATAAGGTATTAACAGAACTGAATATTGGCCTTCAGACAGCTATCGACTATCTGAAGAACAAGAAGAGTCTGGGTGAGATAAAAGATGACGCTAACGTCAATACCAAGATCTCCGACGAGCAGTATGAAGCACTCGTCAAGGAGTTCAAGGGCGACAAGGACGTCAAGACCCAGGCCAATATGATCTTCCCCAAAAAGGAGAAGAAAGATAAAACCAAGCCGAAACCTGAGCTTTTCGAGCCAAAGGCAGAGCGTAAGGAAGATTCCCGCCAGGAGTTTAAACCGCTGGGAAAGATTGACCTTGACAGTCTGAATGGCAAGAAGAAGGAAAAGCCAAAGAAGGCTGAGGTTAAGCCCGAACCAGTAGTAGAACCGAAGCCGGAGCCAAAACCAGAGCCCAAGGTAGAGGTGAAGCCCGAGCCGAAACCCGAACCAGAGCCGGAAGTGAAGCCAGAGCCCAAGGTTGAGGTAAAGCCAGAGCCGGAGCCCAAGCCGGAGCCGAAACCCGAGCCGAAGGCAGAGGTGAAGCCGGAGCCCAAGGCAGAGCCTGTAGTGGAGGTGAAGGAAGAGCCTAAGGTTGCACAGCCTGAAAAGCCTGCAGCACAGGTAGCGACAGAACCGGTAAAGGCAGAGAAGGCCACTGAGGTTTACAAGCTGAAGACAGAACAGAAGGCTGCTCCAAACCTCAATGTAGTAGGAAAGATAGACCTCGACTCGCTCAATCAGAGCACTCGTCCTAAGAAGAAGACCAAGGAGGAGCGCCGTAAGGAGCGTGAGGAGAAGCAGGCCCAGATGCATGGCGGCAATAATGGCGAGAAGAAGAAGCGCGAGCGTATCCGTGGAGGTAAGGAGCGCGTTGACATCGAAGCCGCTGCCAGTCAGGAAAAGGGCCAGAACAATGGCAAGAACAAGAAGAACAAGGGCGGCAACCAGAACTACCAGGACAATGGCGGTCAGCAGGGTAATAACAAGAAGAACAAGAAGAACCGTCCGGTTAAGCCTCTCGAGGTAGATGATGAGGCAGTAGCACGCCAGGTGAAGGAGACTCTTGCCCGCCTCACTTCAAAGAACCAGAATAAGAAAGGTGCCAAGTATCGCCGCGAGAAGCGTGATGCCGTTGCAGAGCGCATGAACGAGGAGATGGCAGCAGAGGCAGCAGAGAGCAAGATACTGAAGCTGACAGAGTTCGTGACAGTGTCAGAGCTCGCTACGATGATGAACGTTGGAGTGAACCAGGTGATCGGTACCTGTATGAGCATCGGTA
>DGTJ01000095.1 GCA_002393725.1 Prevotella sp. UBA4339
ATCAGCGGTCAGCTGGTAATCATCGTAGCGGGCCATATCCTGCTTGTACTTGTACCAGGTATCCTTGAGCACCTTCAGGTACTCGTAGCGGTCACAAGGCTCAGTGAGCTGCTTGCAGGTCTCGTAAGCCTCCTTGATTTTCTTCCAGCGCTCGGCATTGGCAGGCCAGATGGCCTGAATCTCTGCAGGCAGCTGGTCATGATCAGGACGGATGCCCTTGCGCACGAACTGTTCCTCGCCACCATTCTGCTCGTCAGGCTGCAGGACAGGAAGGAGCGAAGCCTGTTCCTCAATGTTCAGCGGCTCTTTGTCGGTAACAGTTTTCAGTACCGGCATTATCTCATCGTTGAGTTTGATGACATCGCGGATGGTCTGGCCGTCCTGACGCAGACGGAGGAACCGCTGCAACTTATATTCGAGGAACTTCAGTTCCCGTTGTGGCCGGCGCATGATGCGCTGGTACATGGCCCCATCGCGATTCAAGGAGAGCAGCAGCTGGGCACCTTCCTCTATCTGCTCTGTTGTGGCGTGCTCACTGTCAAGCCAGCGTGCAATCTTTTCAGTAAATTTCGGGTCTATCATATTGCTTAATATTAAAAAGTGGGGCCATCTCACCGTCTTAGCGTGTGAGACCGCCCCACGGTCACGTTATTTACGACATGAAAAGAGGAATCAGGGATTCGTTTCGGGCTTCAGTTCATCGTTGGTTCCGAGGAACGTGCCCTCAGAAGTAGTGAACTCACCTTCGTAGAAAGGAGCAGCAAACTCATCGGTCACACTCACCGTCACTGTAGTGGTATTGGCATCAGAGGCAGCCTTTCCATAAGCCTGGCTCACGGCTATATCAGCCTGATAGAGAGGAGAACCGAAGAGACGGCATTTGCCGTCGGCCATCGGAATGAGGAACACCACGTCGTCGTTGTTCAGCTGGGAGATGAAGCCAGTGGCCTTTTTCCCGGTACCAGGCAGGACGAGCGTGATTTTGTTGAGCATGGTCTTAGAGCCATAGCTTCCCTGACCTTCAGCGGTCGGCTCGCTCTCGTTGGGAACGAGGGCAAAGCGTTTCCAGAGTTTGTCAGCATACAACTCAATATTGGACTTGATGACGGCCACATCCTCCATCTTCTCAGCCGCAGAACCGGCAGGACGTGGAAAAGTCTTAATGTCACGGCGCGGTACATAGTAACCATGGTTACGGGTGCCAGGCAGCGACTTGTCGCCCATGCAGAAGTCGATATCCTCATAGAGAGCGGCATCGTCTGCGCAGCGTGTTTTCAAATCAGCCATATTTTTTTCAGTTTTTATGGGTTACTTACTAAGCCTTGGCAGCTGCGATCTCAGCAGCCGTGCGGGCCACACAGAGCATCTCCTTGTTGATGGAGAGGTACTGCTCGCCATAGAACATGTTGGCCAGGAAGTCAACATCGTAGTGAGAGGTCTTCGACTCCTTCACCAGGAACGTCTCATCAGCGGTGCGCTGGTTCCAGAGTGCCAGGATGTTGTTCTTCGGAGTCAGGCACAGATAGTTCTCAGGCACGTTGGTCAGTGCCACGAACTCGACATTGGGAGCGCCGTCGAGGTGAGCCTTCAGATACTGCTCGTTGTAGGGCAGTGCACCATGGTTGTGCTGATAGGATTCCTCGTAGAAGTGCTTGGTCTTGACATGCATGAAGAGCTTCAGCTTCTGCTTCTTGAGTTTGTCATCGGCGCCTGCCCAGCCATCGGCAACACCCCAATAGAAGTCCTTCAGCAGATCCTCAGTGTTCTCTGCAGAGAAATTCTCAGGCAGAGAATAGAGGTTGCCAAGCTCCACGGCCATCTTGTCAGCCTTAATCTCGGCATTCTCGATGGTCTTGAAACCGTTGAACCACTTGGAGGTCTCGGTGGTGTTGGTGGGGTCATGCTTGGCCGTCCACATCTCATTGAACATGTTCTCGCCCAGCTGCGCCATGATGTATGCGCAGATGCGCTTCACCCAGGGCACATTCTTCAAGCCCTCGCCCTTGGTCACGTCGCTGCCCCACAGACTCTGGTAGATACTGTTGGGGTCGATGGGCTCGATGCAGTTACCGAAGAAGGTCTCCAGCGTGCGCTGCACAATGGCGATGGCACCGGATCCTTTCTTGTACTTGTCATAGTTGCCCATCTGGAAGTTACCCTTCATCTCGTGAACGTGTTCTTGATAGCGGATGCCGTCACGGTGACCCATGTGCTGCAATGCTGCTGCCATGGCATGCATTGGCATGACGATGAGTTCCTTGCGGTACGTCTGGAATGCTTTGCTCAGAGTCTCAGGCGTAAAGGTCGTCTGCGGATCCACCACAGGCTGACCGGAATTAAGGATAGGAGTGTTAGGATCCATAGCTTACAGAGCGTCTTTGATAGAGTTAAACAACTCGCTGGCGGCACTCAGGGTGTTCTCAGCACCGTCAACCTTCTCTTCCTCCTTGGTACCGGCAGAACCCTTCAGGTTCTTCACCTGCTCCTCAAGGTCATTCTTCTCCTTGGTCAGCTGTTCGATGGTCGACTTCTGCTTCTTCAGCACGTCGGAAGCCTGTTTACAGGCATCGTTCTGCTTCTTCAGCTCATCGTCGATGGTCTTCAGCTGATCCTGCGTCAGGGACACATTGCCCTGCTCGTCCGGCTTGAAGCCGTCAGTGATGGCCAGCAATGCCATCACGGAAGTAAATACTTTGATCATCTTGTTATGACTGTAATTGGTCGTGGGTTCCGGCATGAGTCCTTTCAGCATCTCCACGACCTTTTGGAGAACGCCTGCGGTTGGATTCTCCTCGCCCGTTTCAGGATTGAACCCTTTGGGCAAGGCTGGTAGACCCATATCCTTTATCATTGAATTGGTATAAATGTTTCTAACGTTGGTCGGCATCTGTTCCGGCTCGGTTACTTCATCCACCAGTCCGAAGTCCTTGGCATCGGCGGCCTTAATCCAGGCAGCCACCTTCATCTTAGCCTTTACATCATCAACGGGCTTGCCGCTCTTTTCGGCGTAAATCTCAGCAAGAACATCATCGATGGTGTTCAGCTGAGAGCGCTGGAACTGGAGGCGCTTGACCAGTTCGTCAAGCTGCTCCTTGTTCATATTGCCCCATTCAAACACAGCGCCCATGGCGTTGTGGATGAGGATGAGGGCATTCTTTGACATCACCACTTTCCTGGCACCCATTGCCATGAAAGTGGCGGCACTTGCTGACATGCCCAGGAAGTAGCACGTCACCTGGCCATGATTCTTAAACAGCTCGTAAATTTCCAGACCTGTAGTGACATAGCCACCCAGAGAACAGATGGCCACATCGACGGGCTGGTCTTTCTTCTTATCCAGAATATATTTCACGTAGTCGGCAGAGATTCCCCATCCACCGACAGTGCCAGTCAAGTAAAGATCATATTTCTTCATGCTGCCTTTGATTTTCGGCAAAGGTAGCACAGAGGGAGGCAACTAAAAACTACACGATATTATTGTATATAAGGGATTTTGCAGGCTGATGTGTAGTTGACGTTGACTTCATAGAGTTGTGAGTCCCTCATGTTGTCTGGATGAGTGTCATTGACAGTGGTGACAGGATACGGTCTATCATTGTTGCCAATTAGGTAATATCTGCCGTCAGCGGTTTTGCAGCGATACACCATTCGCTCAATGTCAACAGGTTCTTCGCATGTCCGGAATACAAGCTGTGCGGTATATAGTCGCACACCATCATCTATTTTATCACTGATTGTCAGTCGTGCAGGAACCTTTATAGGAATGCTCTCCCACGAATTGACAGAAGAGACAGACACACACGACATACTGAGCTTGCGAAGCCCAATGATTGATCCTGACTGTAAGCGGTCAATACCTATGACATTTTTGGGAGAGTTCATAACTGTTCTTAATTGTTGTTAACTGTTTATAAATGTTCGTGCGTGAACAAAACGGGGTGTCTTTATTGGAAGATTCTTTGGGTGATTTAACTTTTTTTGTCTTTTTTCATCCTGTTTCGCTTTCTGAGGTCAACGCCACACGACAATAGTCGTTCTCGTTCCCGGTAGAACCTTTGCCGGATGGTGTCAGCATAGTCGATATCTATTCCGTGCATCTCGCACCAGGTATATGCTGCCGTCTGGAGCTTTGAGTCCTCGCTGCACATCTCGTTGAACTCCTTGTAGAGATTGTCCTTGAACAGAGCTTCGATGTATTCAGCAATGAACCGCTTGCCTGAAGGTGTTACATAGTTCCACGACTCAGGATCTTTCTGCTTGGAGTATGGGATGGCCACCGGTGTCAGTCCGTCTCTTTCAACATCAGGTTCAGCCCCATCAGGGCGCTTCCTGAGAATGGCGATGATACGGGCATTGCCCACTGACTGAGGCGGGAACTCAACAGGACAGCCGAAATGGTGCACCGCCCACTGGGCGATGAAGGGCTTCAGTTCGATATAGACAACAAACTTACTCATACTTTAGATTAGTTAATACTGTGCAAAGTTAGTAATTTTTTACCGAATCATCTGCTTTTAATTAGAAAACCGTACTTCAATTTGGATTTTGTTTTCTCCGTCTGATGTAATTCTGTCCGAAAAAGCCGTAACTTTGTAATCAATCATTTATGGGGTTGTAACTCTTTATAAATCAGTAGCTTTGTATAATTGACAAACTTCGATTACAAAATAATCAGTCCTTTTTGATTTGTAACGGAGATGATTTACTGCAAAATTCTGTTAATTTCCTTGATTACAAACTTACATTCAATTACAAAACGAAAAAGTTTGTAACGATTTGTAACGTAACTTTGTAATCAAAAAAAATCTCCGAAATGCCTTTGTTTACTATACTTTTTTCCTTTCACCGACATTCATTACAAAATTACAGAATTTTAGTACAGAAAATGGTAAGGGAGGGGAAAGGACAGCGACGGCCACGGCATAGATGCATGCCTCTGGGTGGAAGCTGCGGTCACCCATGGGGAAGTAAGAGAGGCAGCAGGTGACTTTGATTTGTCACTTTGCTGCCTCTTTCTAATTACCTGCACGAAGGCTAAAAAAGTCGCTCAAAAGTTTTGTAATCTCAAGAAAAATGCGTATCTTTGCATATGAATTAAATTGCCTTTTTCCATACTTTTTTTAGAGGGTAGAGGGTGAGATAGAATACACCCTTCAGAATGCTTCTTCTCCATGTTCCTTAGACCATAGTTCTGTTTCTTTGAGCTCATCTGAAGGCTTTGTTTCTGATCTTTTCTTCATATAGATCATTTCCTTGGGATTTGTCCCTGCAGGGGCGTTCTCAGGTTTTCGGATGATACGGCCTCCTCCGTTCTGGTACTCCTTCGGGTTCATCTCCTCGATCCATGGACACAGTTGCACGAATGCTCTCAGTTTCCTTGTGAACGACTGCATGGAGATGGTATTCTGTCCGCTGTACTTCTTATAGTCTATAAAGGCATCCTCACGCACGACAAATGCATCCAGACGGCCTGTCTCATCACAGAAGTATGCTTCAGCCCAGTCCTTGAACTTGTCGGTCATGTCCTGTCTCAGTTTTCTCTGAAGAATGTTTGCCATCGGTGGCAGCAGTTTCACAGGTTCGCCACACACTGAGAGGTAGAACTTGACACATTGGAGTATAAAGTTAAGATCCTGGTTCCATTCCTCTTCAGAATATGTCTTACTGAAAAGATCTTTGTTGAAGTCATCACGGATGCTCCGGCTTTCATGGTAATCATTTTCCTCCGTCTTCTGGTGATAATAGTCAGAGAACACCATATATAACAGACGTGCCTCGCTTGACGGGTCGAAGTCGGCTGGCACGTAGTTGGTCGTGAAAGCTATCTTGGGGCTTTCCTCGAAGGGAATAGTGAAGCTCTGGTTATTCTTCGGGTTGACGGTCATGTCGCTTGTGATATTGTCATAGAACAAGCCGGTATTCAGGTAGCGGTCACAGTCATCAACGAGTAGCATCTGCGTGTGCTGCGTCACCTGGTCGAACACGTGGGGGTTATCCATCAATTTTGGGTTACGTCCTGACAGCTTCACCGTCTTCATCAGCAGTGAAAGCACCTTGAAGAAGAATGACTTTCCGCTTCGCCCATTACATTCGCCCTCTTCGCCAATCTTGTTGTCCATGGCCATTGGTGCCCAGGCACGTGAAGGACTCTTATAGTGGTGCAGCATATAGCCCAGTGTGAAGATCTTGTTAATGAGGTTCTGCTGCTGCTCCTGCCACTCATCAGCGGTCAGGCTTTCTCCCTTGATGTCGAAGCGGTGGGCCTCACGGTATGCCAGGCGCTCGCTCTCAGTCTCAAACCGAGTTTCCATCTCCTTGCGCCAGAACAGGCGCGAGGAGTTGATGAAGTAGCCCATCAGGTTCGAGCCTACCTTGTTGATGGTGATGGAGAACTGCGGCTGGCCGTCTTCATCTGTTGACTTGGTAATGGTGAAGAAATCATCGAGTAGCCGGAAGTCATGGTCAATGACATTCTCGGCCCACACGTAGTTCTGGAACTTGAAATCTTGTTTCTTGATAACGTCGAGCTTCTGGCCGCTGGCCTTCACGCAGACGTTTGGAAAGAAGAACAGTTGTGTCCTGGCATCGAATGAAGTGAAGTCAAGTGCTATCTCATCGATACTCTCCAACATACCTGCTGACAGCTTGGGCGTATCGAGTACCAAGTTAAGAACCGACAGGTCGCGCACCTCGTCGATGACCCACTGGCGCACAAACTCGCGAATGTCTTTCGGTGTCACTGAGCGCACGATGTAGCCGTCTATCTTCACGTAGCGTGTATCCTTCTGATTGTCATCATGCAGTGCATAAAAGCCGTTTAGCTTCAGGAAATTGTAGAGACAGGCCGTATCGATACTATGCCGAACTTCGCCTGATTTCTTGTTTGTGTTGGTCTTCCAGAATCGGGCAGGCATGGACATCTGCATCAGGAACTTGAATTCCTTCTTTGTGTGGCGCAATTCCATCCAGTCACGCAAATCCTTACGAGGCTTTCCCCGGTTGTCGCGATAGCTGGAGAGCCAGTCGGGCAACCATATCGTACGCACATCGATAAAGCGAAGGGCCAGCTCCGTACCCTTACGGATGCCTGTCTCGTCGATGTCGGGAATGTTATACAGCACCTCGACGTGCTGCATGATTTCCTTGACTTCATCATCTGCCAGGTGATACGTCTCGCTGTTGAACCACAGCGGCATGTATCCCAGGGACCGGCAGCACAGCGCATCACGCTCACCACTACAGATGAAGGCCTCACGCAGCTTCTGCGGCTTGTAAGGCTCTTCATCGGTGTGTGTAGATTCCCACTCCTTCTGTTCCTTGGCATTGAACTGTTCCTTTGCCCGGATCAGTTCGCGCAGGCCATTGATGTACTTCGCAGGTTTTACTCCTGCAGGGAAATACTGGAAGCGGTAGGCCTTGTCCGGGTTCAGCGGCTCATAGACCTTGTAGAACTTCACTTCCTCTTGTTCGGTTCCGTCTGGAAGTGTGCGGGCTTCCCTGACCACGCACTCACGCATGAAAATGGGGTAGTGCTCATTCGAGTAGCGGATGCGCGTTTTGCGATCCTTGGTATAACTAAACCACTTCACCGAGTGCCAGTGAAGCGCCTCGACGTGCTCCTGCTTGACATTCGGGCCAAGCACGTTCAGTTCCTCAGTAGTGAAGTCCTTCGTCTCGAAGTCGCGGTGTCCGTCCGGCTCGTCGGCCCTGGCATCGCGCTCGGTGAAGTCAGCCTTGTTGATGGAACGGTCCAGTTCGTCGGTAATGTTGAAGTGTGCCGCAATCTGCAGCACGGCTTCGTTGAAGCGGTCCTGGCTTAAGTGGTGGTCTTCCATGTAGAGTTGGATGGCAGAGCACCATCCCTCTCCACCAAAGTCGGTAACGCCCCATATCTCGCCATATTTCTCACTCTTGCGCTGATAGAGGCACGCCGAAGGCGTCTTCTCATCGCGCACCTTGAATTTCTTGCCTTTCACGCCTACGCACTCAGCAGCCTGAGGATATATCCAAAGGATAATATCAAGCCCCTGACGTGTAGCATCATAGATTTTCTGTACTGGTATCATATCGTTCTATTATTTAGTGACCTGCCGCAAAGCTACTACTGATCGGCGGGTTAGCAAAATACGTTCATTCTCTGCTATGGGGGGGGTAAAAAGCAACCTTTCCTCCTGCCAATGACAGGGCATTATACGCGGTCGCAGCCATACCCGTTTGCTGGCCTTCATCAATTTTAATTGCCAACACAGCCGGACTGCCGTCTCTTTGTCCTTGGGACTCGTGACGGCCTCGCGCTCGCCGGAAAGGCGGCTGACAGCTGTGACAACGTACTTCATACTATATGCGGAATTCTGTCATATACGGATTTCAGACAATAATGACAGCCAGTTTTACTGGCCTTATGCGGTTTCTTTAACAGGAACTGCATTCCTCCGTAGGTGTAACCGGTAGCTTTTGCTGCATGGCCTATACTAGGGTAGACGGTACCCGTCTCAATCTCAACAACAGCTTTGAAGTTCCTGGTATTGTCGTGTGGCAACAATCCCAGGCGATGTTGCCGAAGCATATTCTCCCGGCGGTTCTGCATATACTCAGGCGTCATCTTCCGTTTCCTACCCTTGTAGTTATGGTGGCCAGCCTTGAATGTGCCGTCAGGATTGTGGATGCTGTCAGGAGGGAGAACAAGGCTCGACGTGTCACCACTGAAGTATATGGGCATATAGTCCTTTTCGTAAAACCAATTCAGCCCGCCACACAAGCGCTGACGGCCACGACAGCAGCGCGTGATGCCATCCCGGCTGAATCCATATTTCTCAACGGCAACTTTGATGCTGTCGAAATACCCGGCCACCTTGCCGCTTGGCCATACAGCAACAACCTTCTGGCATTTGCCAGGATAGTCATGGATATTATTCTTCGATGGTGGGATCAGTTGCTTCATATACTTTTACACTCTCTTATTTGGATATCCACATACACGCTGACATTCTGAAATGTCCGGCGTGTCCAGTCTCTCAGTTCTACGGCCTTCAGACGGCTGCAAGGCAGACTGATGGCCTCTCGACGATGGCCGTGCCATAGTCCGGTTACTACGTACAATGGGGGGGTATTTTCATTGCGGTGTCTTGTTTTCGTCCTCAAGGAGGTTAATCACTTCTGCTATTTCATGGGATAAAGCATCGACACGGGCAGCCATGTTCTGGAGCCACACAAGACCTTCATAGCCCGTGGCATAGTCCTTGGCCAGCTCGTTGGCAAGAATGTGCATGTTCCATGCCAGGCAGTCGGCACCGCCGGACACCTTAAACAGATAATCATGCGTCTTTTGCGAAATCCTCTCGCACTTGGGATTCAGATTTTCACTTAGTTTCTTCATATTGGCATTTCTTGAATTGAAAAATAACCTTCACGTTTGTCTGTACGCTCGTAGTCGGCGCATCTGGCAGAGCCAGGTGGTTCTGAGCAATGACTGGCAGCGTTGTCCCATAGGAGACAATGTCGGCAGGTGTCCTTCCATTTGTTTGTCGAAGCTGGGAAAAACGTCAGTACTCCCCACATTGTCGATGTGAATTGGCTTTCGTCTGCCGACATGCCGAATATTTCAAGTTGAACGGCATTCATATTAATCTTCGTCTTTGGCTTGTCTCGGACAGAATCTGCAATCATCGAGGTCACAGCCATAACATGGCGATTCGATATATCGCCCGTATTTGTCAAATTCTGGGAAATAACTCATATGCTTCTGATCATTCCAAGGTTGTTCACTATACAGCCAGGTCGCCCATCAGCGGCAGGGCTGTCGAATTTCACTTCAACGAATGTCTCACGCATGAACTCGTAGACATCAGCAATCCAGCCATTGTGCTGCTCCCCGTCACCCGTGACGTCAGCACTGACAGTTACTCTTTCTCCTATCTTCATGTCGTTATCATTTTATTTCATCAGTTTGTCCACAGGCTGTTTCAGCTGCTGTAGTACCCCATTGAACATTTGGCGCTCCTGCAGCCCGGCGTCCTCAATCATTCGCAGAAGCGCAACGGCTTCTTCCCACGACATCCCCATTAGGTTGACCTCGAGGTCTTTGGTCATTTCCACATACATCATGGCTCACTCGAATTTCAGATCATACTCCGCATCCCTCACATAGCAGTCCACGGGCAGCACCCCGTCAAGCAGATACGACGGTGACTCAGCAAGTTCATCGCCCTCGATATTCCGGGAGAATCCCCTTCCCGAATTGTCCCAAAGGAGCAGCAACAAATCCTTATGGCCGAAGAAATACGTCACATGGCCTTTGTTGATTCTTACTTCATCAAGCTTTATCGAGCAGTTTAACGCATCGACAGCCTTCTCATAATCTTGTACTCTCATATCGTAATCGTTTTAAGTTAATCAAATTAAAAGCCGCCCCGCCATAGCGTATCAATTTCTTATGGCAAAAATAATCTACTTCAATAGTGTCGGCGGGGCGGTGCAACAGGGTTTCCATTCCTACGCAAGTACCCTCATTCCTGATAATCAATCTTTTTATCCTTAATAATCTTCCATTCGTGCCTGATCAGTACTGCCATGTGGTCTGCCTCGCCACCTACCTCGCCGAACATGTCCGCGTTCAGTTTCAGTACCAGCGCGACTACGCGGGCCATCGTGTGCTCCAGCACGTTCTGCGACACGTAGGGCTGATGCTCGATGGCCTGTGCCACTGCATTGGCTATCCACATCGACATCTGGTTCACACGCTGCCAGTCTTCCTTGGTCAGCGTAATGGTGGTCTTACCCACTTCAGCCTGCATCATCAGTGTCCTGAACAGACTGCTTTTCTCTCCATTTATTCCCATAATGTAAAACCGTTATAAACACTAAAAATCTTGATTAGGTCTCTGGTCCTATTCAGGTGAAGGCGCTTTGTGATACTGCTCAGCTGATTCTTTACAGTCTTGATGCTCTTACGAAGAACACTGGCAATCTCATCAACGGTCAGCCCCCTAGAGTAGAGAGCTGCCACGCGGCCTTCCTCATTCGGTACCGGCATTTTGAAACGAGGTTTGCATATCTTGCCTTCATGCTTGCATATCCCACGCATAGGACACTTGACATCCTCAAAGTGAATAACGCCCTGGGCAATGTCAAAGTTCAACGTGTCATGCTCGGCAAAGTTGCAGCGTATAAAGAGATCTACCCGTCGGAAGTCGAAGTAACGCTTGTTGGCCTCCGAGGCAGCGCATTCTTCATTCAGCGCGACCAACGCTTCCGGGAAATAACGGCGCAGGGTGTCAAGAACGAACTCGATAATCTCGCGGTCGCCCTGCGCCAACTTACGCTCCTGGCGATTCACCCGGTAGCGCACCTCTCCCTCCCACATGTAGAACTCTATTGCTTCCATGTCTCACCCTCCACGATAGGCTGCAAGGCCAACAGCTCAGCAGCCGAAAAATTGGTTCTTCCACGAAACTTTCCGTCCACGGTGTAATAGCTCAAATCAAACTTTCGAGCTACATAGTTCTTCAGCCTTACCCGCTCTTTCTGAGTGAGTTTGGCGTAGTAGGACAGGAGGCCCATGCTCGTTAATTCTTCGTGTTTCGCTTGCATAATCAAAATAAAATTAGTAAATTTGCCAGCAAAAGTATAAAGAATAAATGATAATACCAAATAAACATGGTATAAAATACCTTGTTAGTGTGGTATTTAGACTAATTATAAATAATTTAGTTGGTATTATACCCGATGTAGAGGGTGAAAACAAACAGTTTAGGCAATGGCATATAATCCTGAAAAAGTATCAAGACTGGTCAGAAGCAAAGGTCTAAAGGCAAAGGATTTCTTCGCCTTCGTATATCCTGAGCGTTCAGGCAACGCGTCTTTTCACGACATAGAAAGCAACACCAACCCCAAGGCTGACACCATCGAGCGTATTGCTAACCTTCTCCAGTGCCCCATTGACGACCTCTTCGACAGGGAAACCAAATACGCCACCAATCAGGTGACAGGCGACAACAATACGGTCAGCAGCTACAATGTGACTGCCGACCCGGAAGTTCTGGCCGCTACCAACAGGCACCTCCGCGATGTCATCGAGCGCCAGGACAAAACTATTGCCGAACTCAACCATCGCATCGACCAGCTCATTGAGTTGGCGAAACGGTAATCTCATACAGCAGACAAAAACGGGACGTGTTTGTTTCCCTCTTAGTTAAGTTAGATAACTCATTATCTACTTTTCCCAAAAGTGGGACGAAATCGGGCCGTTACGATATAAAAAACAATAGTAAAACGTAGCCCAGAATATCAGTATTTAGGGACTTTGCGGCAGTCAAGGGGCATCCTGCCTCCGCAACTGCGACTGGGTAACGAACTATTTATTAGTAAGTTGCCCAGTCTTTCGTTTCCAAGTGGGACGAAATCGAGAATTTTTGAATACATGTCGGACTACGTTGTTACTGCGGAAACAACGTAAAAAAAATGTGTTCTGATCAGAAGAATCTACATTCACTTAGAAAAATAGTATATCCCTGGACGTACCCGACGCTGCACAAGGCAAAGCGTTGGTATGTGGATTTCTATATCCTCGACCCGGCCACGAACCAGATGCGCAGGAAGAAGTACATGCTTGCTAGATACAAGACTGCCAAGGCTCGCAAGGAGATGGCGAAGCAGAAAATCCTATGGATTGTAGATGAAGTGAAGAACGGCTGGAACCCATTCGTGAAGGCTCGTACCACACGGGAGTTCACAAAGTGGGAAACAGTCTTAGCCCGGTATAAGGAATATCTTCAGGCCGCAGGGCGCAAAGGGCTCCTGAAGGATAAGACCGTCTATGACTATCAGAGCAGGGTGAAGAACTTCGAACAGTTCTTAGAAGAAACGGACACACACCTATTATATATATATGAGTTTGACCGTAGCCTATGCGTCGAGTTTCTGGACTACCTCTATTTCGACAAGGATGTGTCAGCGGTGACGCGCAATGGCTACCGCACTTGGCTCTCGACTTTCTCATCCTGGCTCATCGATAAGGAGTACATATCAAAGGACAGCAACCCTGTGGCTGACATCAAGCAGATGCGCGAGGAGGAAAAGAAACGCGAACCGCTGCCAAAGGCGGCACTGACGGCCATGCGCGAGCATCTATCGTCCCAGAATCCGCATTTCCTACTTGCCTGCTACATCGAATATTACGTAAACATCAGGCCGGACGAAATGCGGTTCCTGAAGATTGGGTATATTGATATCACCAACTGTATTGTGACCTTGCCGGGCAAGTTCGCCAAGAACCGCAAGCGGCAGGAGGTGACGGTGCCAAAGAAAGTGCTGAAGCTGATGATAGACCTCGGTGTCTTCAATTCACCATCTCAGTATTACATCTTCGGGCCTGACCTTCGCCCATCGACAGAGCAGGTGGCTGTCAACCGCTTCCGGCAGGAGTGGGCGAAGATGCGCAATGCCCTCAGCTGGCCTGACACCTACCAGTTCTATTCGCTGAAGGACACTGGCATTAGTGAGAATATAGACAAGTATGGCTTGTTGACAGCCCGTGATCAGGCCCGGCATGCTGATGCAGCCACAACGAACCGCTATGCGAAGGTGAAACATACGGCCCATGTGGAGCTGCAAGACTGGGATGGCGACTTATAGACTGAACTCATAGAAATAGCCTGTCATGATTTTTGACATGCCTTGGGAGTCAACAGAAGCTTCTATTTTTTCACAGATGTACAGTTTGTTGCGTATATTGAAGATTGAAGTAGGTTCGGGGATGTGGTCGCTGAGAAATTTGAAAACGTTCTTGACCTTTGTGTTGATGGTGAATGGCAATCTGTGCAGCTGGCCGAGATAGTAGTCAGCCGAGGACGCGTTCAGTGAAAGTGACCAGTGGCTGTGGTCTTCTCCTCCACGATACTGATAATCGGTGAATGGCATTCTGAAAGGTGCTGCCCTGTAGTTCCCCTCCTGTGTCTCCGAAGTCTGTGCGAAGTCGTCCATGAAGAAAACTTGCATTATGTTGTCTTGCTGCTGTGAGCTTTTTGTACCCCTGCTTTCAATGATGCTGAGAGCTGTTTCTTCAGTTTCCTCATCTGTGTCCTGATTTGTATCTGGGCCTTCTACGCTCGGCACCCAGCATGACATTGGATAGTTTTCTGTGCTGAATATGCCTCCTACATGCCAGGTAAGTGCCTCCTGTGAGTATCTTATGGCCACGGGGCATATATTCAGCGTGAGCACATCGTCGGAGTCTCTGTTTCTCACTAAGTCAGAGAAGTGGCCTACCTTGATCAGTCCCCGTGTTCCTGCGGCATAATATCCATTGTTGGTCTTGTAGAGGTATTTCTTTCTGTCTTCTGCCGGCAACTCGGCGAACCTGTTGTGGGCCTCCTGTTCTGTTCCGCATTCGATTACAGTCAATGAGCTTAGTGTCTCCTTGTCTATGTAGTCGTAATCGTGTGCCTGAGATGAGGATAGGCAGAATGCCACGTTCTGTGATGTGATGGGGACTTTGAATTCATTTTCTCCGAAGTCGGCCTGGTATTCGTCTATCGGTGTGATCTCTACGACATCTGCGTTGTCGTAGAATGATGCGATATTGATGAAGCTGATTTCTTTCTTGTTCTGTTCAACGAGCATGACGCAGTTGAAAAAATTGCATATTTCCTTGAAGAAAGACTCGAAGCTCCAGTGAGGGAAACTGTAGCCCCATATTTTTGTATTAACCACGTAAAGCTTATTCCATGGCTCTGTATCGAAATCGCATCTTTTCAGGCTGAATCCTGCTGCGGATATTGCCGATTTGACACAGCCGACCAAGTTTGGCTGAGATGCATGGAAAAAATCAAAAAGTCCAGATATCCACCATCTCCCATCTTCTTCCAAGTAAGACTCTTTGTTGATGACAGTCTCTGTCGTTTCGTTAAAAATGGGGATCGTCACATATTCCTGAACATATATTGCATTTTCAATATATAAATCTCTCATATTCTGGTTTGCCTCAGATCTTTCTCCGAGCAGCTGCACCTTCACCTCATCCTTGTTCACTTGTATGATACGTGCTGTTCCTGTCAGTAAGTCCTTATTATCTACTGCCAGCCTGCACGATGCTGTTATCTGAGTTTTCGAACAATCCATCCTGTTCATGTTCTTGAAGAACTGTCTGTTCTCAAGTATTGTCATGGGAAGTGTGACATCGAGTGTGTATGTTCCAGAATTCGTGAGCACTGGGTTCTCCTTCACTATCTTGATGCTTTTTAATGCGTCTGTATAGACCTGTACATTGTCGAGGTATAACACTGTTGTAGCCATATTATTTGTTTTTCAGCAGGTTCTCGTATCTTTTCATTTGTCGGTAGATGCCGTTTTCCCCATCGATTGGAATGTCAACGCCAATGCCCTGTTCGAGCTGTGTGGCCAGCCGGTCCTGAGTCTCGCGTACTGTTGCCAGTGTGTCAATCAGTTCTTCGTTGTCGGGAGCCTGCACGTTCACGATGGGGGTCACGACCTGTGCTGCAGGTCCGCCCATCACGTTGGTCACGTCTTCAGCCCTTAAAGTTCCGACGCGGTTGTTGCGCTGCGCCTGATCGAGAAGGTTGAATATTGGTAGAAGCTGCTGGTTGTTTACGGCCGCATGATTGGCCACGAACTCTCCTTCATGCACAACACCAGCTTCTTTCCGGTAGCGGTGGCCGCCTGTGAAGCCGCCTTCATAGTAGCCTATAGCCTCTGCTTGGTGCTGTTTCTTGATGGTGGCTATCTGTAGTGCTCCGGCTGCGAGGGCAATTCCTGCACTGATGGGGGCGAGCACCAGATTGGCCGGGTACGGTGCGCCGCTCAATGTAGATGTGTATGCACTGATGGCTCCCATGGCAGTCTGTGCCACGGCTTGGGCAATCTCCATAGCCATTGCTTTTTTGTTGGCCTCAGTTTTTGCTTTTCTAATCTTTTCGTCTCTTTCTTTCTCTAACTTCTCCTTTTTCTTTGTGTTGTTGCCGGCTGCTTTTATCTGCTTGTCGTAGTTAGCATTGATCTTTGCCACCTCAAGGTCGCTGCATGCCTGTGCGTATGACGATGCAGCGGACATGAAGGAACTGATGGAGCTATATGCGGCCTGCGCTCCTGTCACGATGGTCTGCATGGTCTCATTGTCCAGTTGCCGCTTTGCCTCCTGATACTCTCGGTTGTTCTCATAGTCCTCGCCATAGAGTAACTTCAGCTGCTCGTTGACGAGTTTCTGGTTCTCCACTGCCTGAAATATGCCCGCTATACCCGTGACCGCATTGTCACCTGTTGACACTTCCTTCACGCCAGCATTTTTCTTTGCTGTATCCAGGCTTTCTGCTGCCTTACCTGAGATGTCGCTGTTTGCGGTCGTTTCAGCCTTCAGCTGTGCATATTTTTTCCTGATATGCTCGATGATGGCATCATATTCCTCTTGTGTGATTTTTCCCTGTTCGATAAGAGCTTGGAAGAAAATCTTGGCACCTGCTATCTCCATCTTCTCGAGGGCCTCGTAATTCAGTTTGCCAGTATCTTTCCTTACCTGCTGCAGAAGCTGTAAGTACTCTTTTTCACGTTCCAGTTTGTATTTTCGGTCGCGTTCAGAGATTTCATTCTCAAGATTGATTCTTTCCAGTGTTCCTTTACGGTAGAGGATGCGCTGTTCATCAAGGAAGCGCATATCTTCTCGGAAGATCATATCGTTTTTCTGCTGCTCCGTCATGTTCTCGCGCCATGCCAGTTGCTCGATGGAGGATAGTCGCTCCTCATGGCTCTGTTTCATTTGGGCAAGCGACAGTTTTTGGGACTCCTCCGAACCATTGAGGAGGA
>DGTJ01000046.1 GCA_002393725.1 Prevotella sp. UBA4339
CAGAAGGGACTACTTGTGCCTGACGAGGTGGACGAGTGGACGGGCTATCGCTATTATAGCATCAACCAGATGCAACGGCTTAAGACCATACGTGACCTACAACGTCTCGGTTTCTCGCTGGATGAGATTAAGGACCTGTGCGATTCATATTCTCACACTCCAACCATCCGCCAGCTTACTGAGAAAATAAAGGAAACAGAGGCTGAGCTGAAACTACTGATCGCCCGTCGTAACCAACTGCTCGACTGGAGGAACGCTCGCAAAGAAATGAAGACAATGGAAAAGATTAGTATTCAATCTCTGCCCGAAATCATCGTGGCAAGTCATCGTGAAGTAATTCCTAACTACGCCGCTATCGGCCCTATGTGTGTCGAGAAGATTGGTCCTGAAATGCAACGTTTAGGATGCAAGTGTCCGCCACCAGGTTACTGCTTCACCATTGAGCACAACAAGGAGTACACCCCCACTTACATCGACATTGAGTATTGCGAACAGGTGGAGGAGATGGGCGAAGACAGCGCTATTATCAAGTTTAAGCGTTTGCCAGCGGTACCAAAAGCACTTTGCATGAAGCACATCGGCCCCTATGAGCGCTTTTACGAATCGTTCACCGAGGCCTTCCGCTATATCGAGGAGCAGGGCTATAAGGCGGTTGGGCAACATCGTACATGCTACATCGATGGAGCCTGGAATCAGGAAGACCCAGAGAAATGGCTGTCGGTGATTCAGATACCGATAGAGTAAAAATTCGTCCTGATCGTTCCATATAGTTTGGGACGGTCAGGATTTAAAAAGTTACGCAATGAAATTAGAATTAGCAAGACAAAACGACTTCGACGCCATCATCGCCTTCTATGATGATGTGACGGAGCGTACGCCAGAGATGGCCACATATGCCAGATGGAGCAAAAGGAAACACCCCACGATTGAAAGCATCAAGGTCTATATCAACGAGGGTAGCATGTACATTTACCGTGAGCAAGGTGTCATCGTCGGCGCGATGGCAGTGACGATGTATCAGGGTGAGGATTATCACGCCATCGACTGGTCGCAGCAGGTGCCAGACGAAAAGGTGGCTGTGATTCATATCCTTGCCGTCAGTCCTGGCTATCAAGGCAAAGGCATCGGTTCAGAGATGATTTGCGAGGCTATCCGTATGGCACTAAGCAAAGGCATGAAGGCCATCCGTCTCGATGCGCTCGCCTCGAATACACCTGCGCACAGAATCTATGAGCGTCTCGGCTTCGTACAGCGTGGCCAGCAGCATCTCTATGCTGAGAATACCGGCTGGACGGACTTTTATTTCTTTGAGCTCAGACAACCAAACAAGTAACAATATGACACATGAAATGATTGCAGGCATCGTACTCTGCGTAATGGGCGCATGCCTGGTGTTTATCTCACCAGTGAAGATATGGTCGGTCACCGACAAGTGGAAGACAAGAGGCGGCGAGGGGCCTTCGAGGGCCTTCAGGATCGTCACCTGCCTGTTGGGGATTATCATGATAGTAGCCGGATGCGGGCTGCTGATATTCGGATAGGTGTATGAATGTTCTGATTCTTTCTGGTAGCCCACGAAAGGGCGGTAATACAGATTTGCTCGTAGAAGCGTTCGTCAAAGGTGCTTCGCAGAGACACCATGTAGAGGTCGTGTTTGTACGCGATTACAAGGTCAGCCCTTGCATGGGCTGCAATGCCTGCACTAGAAACGAACTGCATACTTGTGTACAGAATGACGACATGTCGCTTATCTATGAAAAGATGAGCTGGACTGACATGCTTGTGATAGCCTCGCCAGTCTATTTCTACGGACTGAGTGCACAGTTAAAGGTAGTCATCGATCGTTTTCATAGTCCGATAAGAGATAGATTCCGCCTTAAGAAGATGGCATTACTGCTTGTAGGAGCCGCTACGCTCCCTGAACTTTTCGACAGTATCCTTTCTCAATATCGGCTATGTCTGAACTTCTTCAAGTTGGAGGATGCAGGCCGTGTGTTGGTTCGCGGAGCCAAGGATAAGGGCGACATCTGGAATACCGACGCTTTGCATGAGGCATTTCACTTGGGATCAAACGTGCAATGACGAGAAAATGGAAATCTATCAGAAAAAGAGATTAGAACTTAACAAATAAAGATATTATGGAACAGAGATTTTGTCAGAGTTGCGGCATGCCGCTAACAGAAGATGTCCTCGGCACGAATGCCGACGGCAGTAAGAACGAAGATTACTGCATGTACTGCTACAAGGATGGCCAGTTCCTGCAGGACTGCACGATGGAAGAGATGATAGAGCATTGTGCGCAGTTTGTTGGTGCAGTCAACGAGGGGTTGGAGAAACCCATCACCAAAGAGGAATATATCGGCATGATGAAAACCTATTTCCCCCAGTTGAAGCGCTGGCGCAAAACGTTGAATGTTAGTAACGATGAAGTCATGCATGTCAACCCCGCTTTGGCAGGCGTTAAAGAACTCATTGCACAGATGGCCGATAAACTGCCCATCGCTTACATCGCGTCAGTAGACCAAGAAGGGTTTCCCTGGACCAAGGCCATGTTGAAACCACGCAAGCGTGAGGGCATCAAGACCTTCTACTTCACCACCAACACATTCTCAATACGTGTGGCTCACTACAAGGCCAACCCCAAGGCCAGCATCTATTTCTGCGATACAAAATGTTTCAGGGGCATGATGCTGCGCGGCACAATGGAGGTGCTGACGGATGCTGCCTCGAAGGAGATGATCTGGCGCGACGGCGACGAGCAGTACTATCCTGGCGGTGTAACCGATCCCAACTACTGCGTACTCAAGTTCACCGCCATCGACGGTCGTTTCTACAGCGATTTCTATCCACGTAGTTTCGTGATTGAATAAAAAGATGAAACATGAAATCGATCCCAAAGAGACAAATCGGGCGATGGCATTTGAACTGTGGATGAAATCTCCTATGCCGATGG
>DGTJ01000079.1:0-985 GCA_002393725.1 Prevotella sp. UBA4339
TCGTGGGACGTATCGAACTGCGCACAGCCAGCCAGCCCATTATCCGCATCAGCCACGATGCCTCACGGCGCAAGGCTTTCATCTCCATCGACGGAGAGAACCACGAGGTGTCATTGGGAGAGAACGTCAGGTGGTGGAGCGAGGCTGATCCGTATCTCTATACCCGTACCGTCGAGCATAAGGGACAGCCTGTTACCGTCACCTTCGGCATACGCGACATAACGATAAAGGGCCGACAGATTTATCTGAACGGAAAGCCCATCTGGCTCAGGGGCACGGTAGAGAACTGCTGTTTCCCGGAGACGGGCTATGCTCCTATGGACGTGGAGTCGTGGCTGCGGGTATTGGGAAAGGTGAAGGAATACGGACTCAACCATATACGCTTCCACTCTTACTGTCCGCCGGAGGCGGCGTTTGTGGCTGCCGACCAGCTGGGGATATATCTCCAGCCCGAAGGCCCGTCGTGGCCCAACCACGGTGTGAAGCTGCGCAGGGGGCAGGCCATCGACCAGTATCTGCTTGAGGAGTCGAAGCGTATCATCGACACATACGGTCATCATCCCTCGTTCGTGATGATGGCTGCGGGCAACGAGCCTGCAGGCGACTGGGTGGCATACTGCAATGACTGGGTGAAGGAGATGAAGCTGTATGACCCGTCGAAGATCTATTGCGGAGCTTCCGTCGGAGGAGGCTGGGCCTGGGACGACGGCTCGGAATATCATGTGAAGGGTGGGGCACGCGGCCTCGACTGGGACCGCCATGCACCGCAGTCAGACGATGACTATTACAGTCAGATAGAATTTCCGCGTAACTATAAGGGAAAGGTGGCCAACAACAGTCCTGTCATTGCCCATGAGCAGGGGCAGTGGTGCGCCTTCCCTGATTTCCGCGAGATACCACAATATACCGGTGCCTATAAGGCTCGTAATTTTGAGATTTTCCGCGACTTGCTGAGAGACAACGGCATGGAGTCGCAGGCGGAGAA
>DGTJ01000079.1:1142-7645 GCA_002393725.1 Prevotella sp. UBA4339
CTTGCCTACAAATATGAGATAGAGCGCAATCTGCGTACCAAGGACTATTCCGGCTTCCAGCTGCTGGCACTCAACGACTACAGTGGGCAGGGCACGGCCCTGGAGGGAGTGCTCAACGTGCACTGGCGGGAGAAGGGCTATACCGATGCATCCCAGTGGCGGGAGTTCTGCTCACCGGTTGTGGCACTGGCACGCTTCCCTAAGTTCGTCTATGCCAGCAGCGATACACTCGTGATTCCGGTTGAGGCTTACAATGCCCTGCCTGCTGATATCGCAGAGGCAAGTGCCACTTATTCTATCAGCAGCGACGGACGGGTGCTTGCCGAGGGACGACTGGCATCGGGCGTACTCCCTGTGGGGAAGAATCATAAGCTCGGAACGGTCTGCTTCCCTCTCTGTAGTGTCAGCGAACCGTCGAAACTGACGCTGACAGTCCGCATTGCAGGGGATAACAGGAATCACTGGGATTTCTGGGTATATCCCGAGGGGAAGGAGGTGAGCAGCGAGGGAGTGTATATCTCAGACACCCTTGATGCGAAGACTCTCGATGTGTTGCGCAGTGGGGGCAAGGTGCTCCTGACGGCTGCCGGTAAGGTGCGTCTGGGCAGCGATGTGGTGCAGCATTATCTGCCGGTGTTCTGGAATACTTCATGGTTTAAGATGCGCCCGCCTCATACCACGGGGGCATATATCGACAAGACGCATCCGCTCTTCAGGCATGGATTCCCGACCGACGACTGGTCCAACCTGAACTGGTGGGAACTGCTCAACCGGGCGCAGGTGATGAATCTCATGGAACTTCCGAAGAGTTACCAGTCGCCTGTGCAGCCCATCGACACTTGGCATATCTCGCGCAAACTGGGTATGATTGTCGAGGCGAATGTGCTGGGAGGCAAGCTGCTGATGACTACCATGGATATCGATACTGATCTTGACCGCCGCCTTGTGGCAAGGCAGATGAGGCGGGCCGTCATCAGCTATATGTCGAGCGATGACTTCCAGCCGGCCGTCACGCTGGAGCCGCAGGTGATAGAGGATTTCTTTGTCAAGGAGGGGCCCAAGGTCAGCATGTTTACCAAGGAGTCGCCCGATGAGCTGAAGCCAAAGTTGAAATAGGCGGTCTTATCCTTAAGGTCCTTTTTCCGTGAGGATGTCCCTCGGTAAAGATCAGGGTGACATCATTTCCCCTGTTTCTATATGCATGCGCCGTCCGGTGACAGGATGGATGAAGGTTATCGACTGTGCCTGCAGATAGAGACGGTCTGACTTGTGGCCGTAGAGCTCATCGCCCACGATGGGACAGCCCAGTCCGTCGGGATGAGCACAGTGCATGCGGAGCTGGTGCGTCCTGCCCGTATGCGGCCACAGGGCAAGCAGCGACCGCTCGCCGCTATGAAGAACACGATACTCCGTTATCGCACGCTTGCCGTGTTCGTAGTCCACCATCTGCCGCGGATGGTTCACGGGGTCGCTCGACAGCGGTATGTCAATAATGCCGTGCTCTCTCTCTGGCGAGCCCTCCACGAGTGCGAGATACTTCTTCTTTATCGTGTGCTCTTCAAACTGCCGTTGCAGATGGCGGTAGGCCTCCTGTGTCTTTGCCACGAGGATGATGCCTGATGTCATCATGTCGAGGCGGTGTACCGGCACCGCTCCCGCCCACCGCTCACTGGCCCATGTGGCGACGGAGTACTTCTCGATCCTCCCCGGTGTGCTGAGCATACCCGATGGTTTGTTGACTGCAGCTATCGCCTCGTCCTCATATACTGTCTCCACCCTGAGATGTGGCAGGCCCGCCTCCTCGGGGTTGGGGTCTACGTCCAGTCCCTGAAGCATCCACGTCAGCACGGGCAGACATTTCCCACGGCAGGCAGGATAGTACTCACCGTGATGGCGGACGGCGCTACGGGGCGACGGTCCCCACCAGAACTCTGCCATGCACACTGGCTTCAGCCTGTGCAGATAGGCATACTGCAGCAGCTTCGGTGCGCAGCAGTCGCCGGTACCGCCAGGGGGTAGGGGATACTTGTTGCGTATCTTGGGAGATGTGTGGTAGTCGTGCCAGATTTCCACGAGGTCCTTCGTCTCGCCCCTGGCATTGAGGATGCGATACTGACGGAAGAGCCATAGCTGTAGGGCCTGCGAGAGTGGGCGGGTGTCGGGCGACGGGTGCTGGCCGTCAGGAGCGGAATGCCGGGTGATGGCGGAGATCTCACGCTCCCTGGTCTTGAAATATCCGTCGGGCTGCTGGGCATCGTACACGGGCGGTACGAAGTATTCCCAGTCGTTGCGCCCTTCGAGCAGACCGGAGTAGGCAGCGAGGAATCCCAGTGTGCCGTCCTGTTCCACTACCATTACTCCGAACATCTTTCCCTCCGTTGGCTGTATGCGGGCTATCTCGCGTTTGGTCTCTTCCGCTGCGAGGATGCACAGCGGGTGGGGCTCGTAGCAGAAGGGATAGGTGAACCGCTCCGGCTTGGGAATATCTGAGTGTAGCGGATGAATCACAGCAGGTCGAGGCATTTCTCAACGGGGATACCTTTGTTTCTGTCATCGATATTGCGGTAGCGGTCGATCATGCGGAAGACGGTATCCATGGCTGTCCGGGTGCTGACCTTCAGCGACTCTCCGTTGAGCAGGTGACCGATGAGTACGGCTGAGAAGATGTCGCCAGTGCCGTGGAACAGCCCGGGTATCTCGTGATAGCTGAGGTGGAAGTATGTATCGTCGAGATGATTGTATCCACATACGGCATTCTGGCCGTCGATCTTGCAACTGGTGATAAGTGCCGACTTGCAGCCTATCTCGCGCAGATTGTCGAGCAGGTCGCCGGCCTCTTCCCACGTTATTCCCGACATCTTGATAGGTGTCTTCGTGAGATAGCATGCCTCGGTGTAGTTGGGGAATGTGAGGTGAGCCACACTGACCATCTCGCGTGCCAGCTCCACCTGCTGCTCCGTCATGCCGTTGTACAGCCTGCCGCCGTCGCCGAGGATAGGGTCGACAAAGACTGTTGTCGACTGGGCTCCCTGCTCACGGCAATAGCCTGCCACGAGGCGGGCCTGCTCTTCACTGAACATCAGCCCGGTGCAGATGGCATCGAAGCTGAATCCTAACTCCTTCCATACCGGCAGAGTGCCTCGGATATACTCGGTGGTGTCTTGTATGTTGAACTTCCCGTAATCGAGCGTGTTCGACACGAGGGCTGTAGGCAGACTGTAGGTCGGGATGCCCAGATACGACAGTATCGGAAGCATGGCTCCCATGCCTACCTTGCCGTAGCCCACAACATCGTTTATCAGTAATATCTGTTTCATTTCGGCTGCAAAGATACGATTTAGCGAGAACAAAACAAAGAAAAACCTTCTTTTTTTTTGTCGAGCATGAGTATCTTCGCCATCTTTTGAGGGCAAAGATACGATTTAGCGAGAACAAAACAAAGAAAAACCTTCTTTTCACATCACTCTTTTGGGCGCAAATGTGATTCTCTGAAGTGGGGGCCGTCTGATCATCACTCCTTAGATATTCATGCCTATACCACATGACGCGTTAAATAATCTTAATATATATCTTCTCTATGTTAACACTCCTTTTTTTACGACATAATGTGGTAGAGCAAGTCTTTACAGAAATTGTTATCTTTGCCTGCTCCTATTAAAGAAATAGGAGCAATTAAAAAGTAACAATTTTAATAAGTTGAATTATGAAAGAATTTGAAACAAGACCGAAAGGTCATCTCCTGAGTCCAGGATTCGTCTTTAATCTTTACAAAGAGTTGCTCGTGAACCTACGCAAATGGAAAGGGCTGGTAAACTACCTGAACCACGACCTTGGCATCAACTGGCGTAACCTGTCAGTGGATTACATCCGCGACGTACCGATCAGTATACTTGTGAAAATCATACTTAACTATTCCTACCAGTGCGACAGGAAAGAGTTTGTTGATGCAGGAGCCAGGCTGGCTGCACGCATCTACGACTATGCAGAGAATAATCTCGATAAGTTCAACGACCGGAATACCACTGATCCTGAGGAAGACTCTATGAAGGCAACCGCTTAAAAATGATTATCATAAAAACAGACAAAAATGGACAAAACTCAAGATCCTATTCTGAATGCTCTTCAGCAGGCTGGAGAGCCCATCGGCATCACCGACGAGATGGTTGAACTTGATGAAGACCGCATCACCTCAGACACAGAAGTGTCGGAGGAGGTCTTCCTGTACAAGATCTATGGCACGCCGTGCTTCCCGCGTTGCGACCTTACCACCGTGGCAGGACCGCCAAAGAGCGGCAAGACGTTTCTGATATCCATGCTCATGGCCTGCGGTGTGAAGCGCAAGGTGCTGGAGCTCGAGCGGGTCAGCGAGGAACCGCTGAAGGTGCTGTGGTTCGACACAGAGCAAAGCATCTCCACCACGAAGCACATCCTGGTGAACCGTGTGGGGCGGATGATACGTGTGGATGACAAGGATACATTCCCTGACTCGCAGTACTATGTCTTCAACACACGGAACCGCACGCCAAAGGAGCGACTGAACCGACTGACACTGGCTGTCGAGACATACAAGCCAGACATCTGCATCGTAGATGGAATTGCCGACATGATGGAGGATATCAACAGCGGTACGGAGTCCATCGAACTGATGCAGCGACTACTTGCCATGGCTGCTGAGAACAACTGCAACATGACTGCCATCATCCACGTGAACAGGTCGGGCGAAAAGCTCAACCTGCGTGGATGGATAGGCTCGGTGATGCTGCAGAAGTCGTACGAGGTGTTCAACTGCGAGAGCGTCACCGGCACGCACTCCTTTTCCGTAGGCATGACCTTCTCACGACGCCACTTCCTCGACCAGGCCATGTACTACTCCATCAGTGACGAGGGCATCCCCTACACTGCCGGCAAGCCTGATATCCATGGGGGCAACGGTCATGACAAGTCAGTGGGCAAGGAGACAGTCAGCATCGACAAGTTCAACAAGGAGTTCACCGATGGGAACGCTGCCGACAGCTATCTGCCGTGGAACTTCCGCAAGCTCTTCACCGCAGCCTTCAACGGTGCTGCCATGCTGGGCTTCGAAGAGCTGGAGAAACGGACGAAGGAACTGAGCTCAATCAGGCAGAAGCAGTACTACTACAGGGTCCTCGCCGAGGCCGAGCGGCAGAGGATCGTCAAGAAGGTGATGACCAAAGGCGGGCGTGTCGGGGTTTTGCTATTACCCCCCCAGTAAGCACCCCCCTATACATGCCCTCCCCCTGTAAAGGGGGGAGGGCAATAGTATGAGGGGTGCTACTAAGGGGGAGTAATGCAGTAAAACCAGACAGCCACTTCAAACATCAGACTACTCAAAATGAAAACAACAGAAATCTGCCCATTCATATTCAAGCATGAGCTGCCACGCATCAGGACCGGGATCAGAGGCCGTGCCTGCCGCCACCTGATACTCTATCCCGACGGCGACATCGTCAGGCGTCACCTCTCTGCCGGCAGTGCCTTCTGCCGGGCAGCCGTCAGGGCGGGATATCTCACTCAGCAGCAGATGGCAAGGGCTGCCATGCGATACCGCCTGGGAATGTCACGCGACGGTGGAGTGATATTTTGGCAGATCGACCCTCTCGACCGTGTCTGTGACGGCAAGGTGATGTATTACCGCGACGACTGCCACCGCGACCATGACCGACTGCCCACCTGGGCCATGTCGGAACTGAAGGCCTTCTATCTCGACGGCCATCCGGACTTGGCGGCAGAGCTCCAGCCTGCACACTGTCTCTTCGGAACGCATCTGCTCCGTAGCCACGGCAATACAGCAGCACAGGAGAGTCCTAAGGCGGTGGCAGTGGTTGAAGCCGAGAAGACTGCGGTCATCCTCAGTGAGCTGTACCCACAGTACCTATGGCTCGCTGCCGGCGGCATGAACGAGCTGACAGCCTCGAAGCTGTTCCCGCTTAAGGGCTGGAGGATCATACTCTTTCCCGACACCGACGAGGAGCATCAGGCCTTCAGCTGCTGGTACAGGGTCTGCAAGGAGGCCCAGCGGCTCCTCGGGCAGCCTATCCATCTCTCTCCGCTACTGGAGCAAAGGGCATCTCGCGACCAGAAACGGCGCAAGATAGACCTCGTTGACTACTATTTCGAAACCGTCAGACCCGCAAGTAAATGATAACGGATAGTGCCACTTTTCGACCCGGATAGTGCCACTATTCGACCCGAATTATGGCACTATTCACCCCGGATCAGGCAACTGTCAGATTTCAGCAAGATCAAAAACGATTTTCATAAAACCAAACCCCGATTATCATCCCTATGGTTAACTACTACGACAAGAACCGCTTCATCAGCAAGAGTGAGCTTGCCCGGCTGGCCGACGTCAGCCCGAGGACGTTCACCCGCTACCTGGCCACCCGCCGTCACATCCTCGACGCCATGGGCATCAGTCCCAACGCCAAGAAGCTGCCGCCACAGGCAGTCAGATTCCTATGCGAAGACTACTGCATCGACCT